>NZ_JBEYWE010000011.1:249764-253271 GCF_040644295.1 Streptomyces sp. NPDC047000 | reverse complement strand
CACCGACCTGGTCGCCGACGCCCTGAAAATGGCCGCCCGGACCCGCGGCGGTCTCGACGGGGCGGTGTTTCACTCGGACCACGGAGCCCAATACGGGGCCAGGGCCTTCGCCGACCTCTGCGACCAGCTCGGCGTCACCCGATCCATGGGCGCGGTCGGCACCAGCGCGGACAATGCTGCCTGCGAAAGTTTCCACGCGTCCCTCAAACGCGAGACCCTCCAGGGCGCCCACGACTACGGCGAAGCCGCCACCTGCAGGAGAACGGTCTTCGCCTGGCTGACCCGCTACAACACCCGCCGCCGGCACTCCGCCAACGGCCACCTCAGCCCCAACGAATACGAACGCCGACACCACGCCGCTAAGCTCACGCTCGCCGCGTGATCAAAGACCGCGTGCCCACCATCTTGGGGGAAGGCCCGCTCCCGCCTCGCGGGCGGCTGACCTGCCTCAGCGCCACGGGGCGGCCCCGAACCGCGTCGATGCGGCGATGACCTGCACATTCCGAGTGCTTGATCGGCTACACCACGAAGAGAAACACCACCCGCTCGGTGCGCCAGGATCCGGCTGTGCCACAAGCTCAGCCCGGCCACCTTGCGCACTGCTCGGATCACATCCATCTCGCGGGGCCCGCACTCGATGAGCACCACCTCGTGGGACGGGTCGTGGCAGAGCAGCGTCTGGTATCCGGTGGACTCTTCGTCGGACATCTCGCCCTCCTGCCTCAGGGAGCGGGAGCGTATGCGGACTCGAAGACGGCGGCCACAGCTTTTCGGGTGCGCTCGCGGCTGCTCGGCATGAGACGGGCGTACACCCGCAGAGTCAGGCCGGAGCCGGAATGGCCCAGGTACTCGGCGAGGGCCTTGATGTTCTCCCCGGCGTCCAGGAGTACCGAGGCGTAGAAATGTCGAAGGGCGCGTATGCCGTTCTCGCGAGACCCCGCGTACGACTCGCCAGGCTTCCGCTCAGGAATCACCCCCGCCGCAACCGGCGCCCGCTTCCACGCGTCAGATGCGGCGTGCGCATGTCCATGCCGCAACCCAAGCGAACCTCGAACGTCCGACCAGCGGCGATGCCCCCACATCACACCATCGAGTGATGGCAAGACGAAAAGAACGCCACGTCCCGCACTCTCAGTGTCCGAGATGCCGCGTCAAGAGGTCGGCGAGGGCTGGTAGACCGGCCTTGGCGAGTCGGGCGATGGCATCGGTGATCGTGACAGGCGGGTTGCGCTTCTCTCCGGCAAGTCTGACCACCGTATCCACCACTTCATCCGGTAACTCGCCGTACAGCCCGCACAAGTACGAATCCGGGTCGATCACCCGCACTCCGCGCTCAGCCAAGTCGCCCGCAGGGAAGTCGGCAAGGTTCCAGGTGACCAGCGCAGCGACACCGGCTGCCACTGCTGCCGCCGCATGGTGCCGGTCGTCGGGATCGTCGCCGGGCATCTCATCCACAAGATGCTCATAGGACGCTGCCGTGATCTCGCAATCAGCGAAGAAGCGTCGAACGGCATGGCCAACCGCGGCAGCCGACTCCGCTGAACGCCTGCCCTCCCGGACGATGACCCGCTCCCACTCTGCGAGGAGGCGCTCGGACCACACGATCTCGTGAACGGAGTCCTCCGTGAGGGCCAGCATCACGTCCATCACCGAGAACGGAAACAAGACGTTGGTGTCCACGAAGACCCGCGGTGCCACGCTTCCCCCTTCTGCTGTGCCGCCGGCGGTGAGAACCGGATCAGCCTGCCGATGCGGTGTCGTCCAACATGTCGGCGATCTGACGCCGTCCCTCCCTGCGGCGTTCCCGCCGCTGCTGGAACGCCAGCACATCGGCAAGGCGCACCACACGGTGACTGCTTCCAGGCAGGTTCGTCGACGGTATGTCGCCGGCGTCGAGCAGGCGGGTGACGAACGGTCGGGACAAGCCCAGAAGCTCAGCAGTCTCGGCAGGCGACAGCTGAACCTCGGAGGCCAGGACCGTGACCGCATGCCCGCGGGCCAGCTCGCCGGCGGAGGCGAGGAGGATGCGGACCAGTTCCCGTGGCAGTGCCAGCTCGTCACCGTCCGAGGTGCGCACCAGAACCTGAACCTGCTCCGGCGTCATTCGGGCGGTCGCGGCGAGTGCGCACTGATGTGAGGGGTTCGGTTCTACCTTTTCAGCGCGGGCAAGAACGCTCGTACGAGCCATGGCCTCCTCCAATCGCCGTCCCAGGGAAAATTCATCTGCAATAACTGTAACCGAAGGGCCTTGTGTGGACAACCGTGTGGTGGCCAGGTGGGATCTCGGCAGTCAGAGGACTTGCCTGGCGCTGTGATGGTGTGACGTCCGGTCCATGCGGAGGAGCGTGGCTTCAGGTCGCGGCTCAGGGGTTTCTCGCGGAGTGTCAGAAGTCCTGTGAGAACGGCGGGCTGACGCGTTGCGGCAGTGATGATCATGAGAGTCGGCCGCCATCGGTGCCGCACAGGGTGCAGCATCGTCCACTTGGGCAAGGCTGTGCATGTGGCCGATGTGTTGCTGTCCGAAGTGCCGCCCGGCAAGGGCGGGCGGATGGCGGGCCGGGACTTCCTCGGCTTCGGCTGGTTTCCGGTGCTCGGCGGCATCAGGGGCAGCCCGCGGCAGTCGGTGCTGACGGTGTTGCTGGCGCTGATGGTGCTTGTGATCCGGCACGTCGGGGCCGAAGTGTGCCTGGCCTCCTAGGGGTCCGGACTTTCTCCGGTCGCGCACACGGATGCCGATTCGGGGGAAAAGTGGACGTATTGACCCGGTGTCGCTACGGTCGAACGGTCGGACAGCGCAGCCGTGGCAACCGTCGGGGTGGCGCTGCCCAGTTGACAGCACAGCGCGGTGTGCCGCACGTGGCGGCTCGGTGCTGTGTTCCGGATTCAGACAGCTCGACGTCCTCGTCAACTCGATCCGAAACAGACGATGATGAGTGGAGACTGAGATGCGGTTCTTGAGGAGTAAGGGCGGCGGCAGGGCTCGGCGGCTCGGTGCCGCCGCCGCGGTGGTCTCGCTGGCCGCCGCCGTCCCGGTGGTGGCCGGCGGTACCGCGCAGGCCAACCCGCGGATGGGACTGGTCGTGGTGACGGGCACCGCGAGCTGTGAGCGGTTCCCGTTCCCGCACCGGTCGTCCGTGACCGAGGTGACGATCACGCCCCGGTTCCGGGCGCCGAAGACGGACGAACTCTCGGGTCAGCGAAGGGTCGAGAGGTACGCGCTGGCCTTCACGAACGTTCCGAGGCTGCCCAGGGGCCTGCCGGCGACGGCGGAGGTCACCTGTGCCGACCGTCATGGTCATGAATTCACGTACAGCAAGCGCTTCGTGATCCAGCGGCCCGAGGGCCGTACCGTGACCCAGATCCTCAACCTCTTCTAGGAGAGGAGACAGACGGGTCGGGGCCTGCGGCGGCGGAAGCGGGCGTGGCGAAGGGCTGTGGGAGAGGTCGGCACAGGTGACCTCCGCCGTCGCCGGCAGGCCCCTGGGCAGCCTCGGAACGTTCGTGAAG
>NZ_JBEYWE010000011.1:0-249754 GCF_040644295.1 Streptomyces sp. NPDC047000 | reverse complement strand
GGGGGGGGGCTGGGGGGGGGGTCTGGGGGTGGGGGTTGAGGTCGGCCGACCTCTCCCACAGCCCTTCGGGGGTGCGGGGCGGCGGGTCAGCCGCACTGGCAGGCGCCGCCCGACTGGCAGCCACAGGTGCAGCCCGAGCCGCAGCCGCAGGCGCCGAAGAGCGGCAGGCTCCTGATCTCGGCGGGCTGTTCGGTGGGGGACTGCCGGGTGGGGTCCTGCGGGGGTGCGGGGGTCTCGGCCATGGGTCCTCCTGAAGGTGGCGATGCGCGGGATGCCCTCACTCATTGCATGCCCGTCGGCGGCAGCGCATCAACGGCGCACGGAGGCTTGCGTGCGCCGCGGATGGCTTCCTCGCGCCGTGCTCTCGCCCCGCGGTTCGGATACCGCCGGTCCCGGTGCCGCGCAACCCCTGAGGTGAGCAGCCTTTGAGACGGGCGGTCTTCGGGACGGGCAGCCTTGAGACGGGCGGCCCCGCGGCCCCGGAGGTGGGGCCGGGCGGGGCCGGGCCTCGGCCGGAAGGCCCTCCGCGGGCAGGCTTCCCGTCGGAAGCCCCCGGTCAGGCGCCTTCCGTGTCCGTCGCCGACTGGATCTCCGACTGGATGTCGTCGGCGTGCTCGCCCGTCACCAGGAACACCACACGCTTCGCCACCGCCACCGCGTGGTCGGCGAAACGCTCGTAGTACCGGCCCAGCAGGGTCACGTCCACGGCCGTCTCGATACCGTGCTTCCAGCGGTCGTCGATCAGGTGCTGGAAGAGAGTGCGGTGCAGCAGGTCCATCGCGTCGTCGTCCTGCTCCAGCTGGAGGGCCAGGTCGACGTCCTTCGTGATGATGCACTCCGCGGCCTTCGCCATCAGGCGCTGGGCGAGCTGGCCCATCTCCAGGATCGTCGCGTGCAGGTCCTGCGGAACCGCGCGCTCCGGGAAACGCAGCCGCGCCAGCTTCGCCACATGCTGGGCGAGGTCTCCCGAACGCTCCAGGTCGGCCGACATCCGCAGCGACGTCACCACGATCCGCAGGTCGGTCGCGACCGGCTGCTGGCGGGCGAGCAGCGTTATGGCCCGTGCCTCCAGGTCGTGGTGGAGTTCGTCGACCTTCTTGTCCGCCTCGATCACGCTCTCGGCCAGCTTGAGATCGGAGTCGAGGATCGCCGTGGTGGCGCGCCCGATCGCCGACCCGACGAGCCGGGCCATGTCGACCAGGCCGTCGCCGATCGAGTCAAGTTCCTCGTGGTACGCGTCCCGCATCAGGGGTCCCTCTCTTACTCTGCCAGGGGGTTCCGGGCCCATAAGCCTGTCGTGAAACCGGCGGTGCGAACCCCACGCTCCCACGTTCCGGGCCGTACGCGTCCGTTTCCGCCACCACAAATGAACCAATACTGGCTCCAAGGTGAACTCTGGGCGACGAGTGTTGCAGCTCGCACCCCGACGGCTGTGGTCACGAGGTGTCCCATGCCTAACCTGTTTGCATGGACGTGAACGCGGCGGTCGCCGCAGCGGCAGCGATCGCCGGGGTGCTCACCGGTGTCATCGCCATGCTGGCGTTCCGCTGGAGCGAGCGCGACCAGAAACGCCCCACCAGAACCTCCCTGCACACCGACCCCGTGCTCCCGCCCGGCGTGGACACCGTGCTGTCCGTGCTGCGCAGCTCGGCCGTCGTCCTCGACGAGGCCGACGCCGTCGTCAAGGCCAGCTCCGCCGCGTACGCCCTCGGGCTGGTACGGGGCGGGAAACTCGCCGTCGACCCCATGTTGCAGATGGCCCGCGACACCCGCCGCGACGGGGAGATACGCCAGGTCGAACTCGACCTCCCCCGACGCGGCACCGGCCGGGGCGAGGCCCTCGCCGTCTCCGCGCGCGTCGCACCGCTCGGCTCCCGGCTGATCCTCCTCCTCGTCGAGGATCTCACCGAGGCCCGCCGTATCGAAGCCGTACGGCGCGACTTCGTCGCGAACGTCAGCCATGAACTGAAGACTCCCGTCGGAGCGCTCTCCCTGCTCTCCGAGGCCGTCATGGACGCCTCCGACGAGCCCGAGGCCGTGCAGCGCTTCGCCGGGCGCATGCAGATCGAGGCCACCCGGCTCACCAACCTCGTGCAGGAACTCATCGACCTCTCCCGGGTCCAGAACGACGACCCCCTCGAGGACGCCGAGCCCGTCCGTGTCGACGAACTCGTCGCCGAGGCCGTCGACCGCTGCCGCCACGCCGCCGGCACCAAACAGATCACCATGGCCGCCGGCGGCACCGCCGACCTGCACGTCTACGGCAACCGCGGCCAGCTCGCCGCCGCGCTCGGCAACCTCGTCGAGAACGCCGTCAACTATTCGCCCGCCCGCACCCGCGTCGGGATAGCCGCCCGCCGCGTGCCCGCCTCCGGCGGCGACCTCATCGAGGTCTCCGTCACCGACCAGGGCATCGGCATCTCCGACAAGGACAAGGAGCGTATCTTCGAGCGCTTCTACCGGGTCGACCCCGCCCGCTCCCGGGCCACCGGAGGCACCGGTCTCGGGCTGGCGATCGTCAAGCACGTGGCCGCCTCGCACGGCGGGGAGGTCACGGTGTGGAGCTCCGAGGGACAGGGCTCCACGTTCACCCTGCGGCTGCCGGAGGCGGGCTCGGCCCGCGACCGCGCGCACCAGCACCCCGACCTCGATGACGAGGACGCCGGCGCGGGGCACCTGGCCCGAACCACCCTCACCCCATCCCCTGCCGCAACCGCGTACGAAACGCATCCCGCCCCGGAGGTCCTTCCGTGACCCGAGTGCTCGTCGTCGAGGACGAGGAGTCCTTCTCCGACGCTCTGTCGTACATGCTCCGCAAGGAGGGCTTCGAGGTCGCCGTGGCGGCCACCGGGCCCGACGGCCTCGACGAGTTCGAGCGCAACGGCGCCGACCTCGTCCTCCTCGACCTGATGCTGCCCGGGCTGCCCGGTACCGAGGTCTGCCGCCAGCTGCGCGGCCGCTCCAACGTGCCCGTCATCATGGTGACCGCCAAGGACAGCGAGATCGACAAGGTCGTCGGCCTGGAGATAGGAGCCGACGACTACGTCACCAAGCCGTTCTCCTCGCGGGAGCTGGTCGCCCGCATCCGCGCCGTGCTGCGCCGCCGCGGCGAGCCGGAGGAGGTCACCCCGGCCGCGCTGGAGGCGGGCCCGGTCCGGATGGACGTCGACCGGCACGTCGTCACCGTCTCCGGTTCCAAGGTCGACCTCCCGCTCAAGGAGTTCGACCTCCTGGAGATGCTGCTGCGCAACGCCGGCCGCGTGCTGACCCGTATGCAGCTCATCGACCGGGTCTGGGGCGCCGACTACGTCGGTGACACCAAGACCCTCGACGTCCACGTCAAGCGGCTGCGCGCCAAGATCGAGCCCGACCCGGGTGCGCCGCGGTACCTGGTGACGGTGCGGGGGCTCGGGTACAAGTTCGAGCCGTAGGCCGGTGGAGGTGGTCGGTCCGGTGGGCGGGGGCGCTGCGTCTGCCCGCTGGACGGAGTCCGGTGCAGCACTCCGATGTCCGCGCAGCGGTGTGAGGGGTGCGTCGGGGGGAGGTCCCTCGACGTCCACGTCAAGCGGCTGCGCGCCAAGATCGAGCCCGATCCGGGTGCGCCGCGGTACCTGGTGACGGTGCGGGGGCTCGGGTACAAGTTCGAGCCGTAGGCCGCAGGCCGCGTACACCGTGGTCCGTGGGCCGCTGGTGCGGACGGTGAGGAGGGTGGGACCCCGCGGGGTCCCACCCTCCTCACCGTCCGTCCGCGGTTCCTACTGCCCCGAGGCCGAGGCGGAGGCCGACGCGCTCCCGCTCGGCGAGCTCGACGCGCCCGCGGCGGGGGACGCCGAGCCGCTCGGGGACCCCGACGGGCTCGCGGCGGCCGAGGCGCTCGCGCTCGGCGTGGGAATGCTGCTCGGGCCCCACTTGGTGAAGTACGACTCCGCCGGTACGACGAACGCGCGCAGACTCACCGCACCCGTCTCGCTGAAGGTGAACGTGACCTTCTGGGCGTTGCCGTCCGCGACGTTCGCACCCGGCGACTTCAGTGCCGCGGACGCGTTGCCCGCGCCGCCGAGCACCAGGGAGCCGCCCGCGGGGACGGTCACGCTGCCCTTGCCGCCGGCGGCGGTGAGTTCGGCGGAGCCGTCGCCCTCGACGCTCACCGAGTCCAGGGTCTGGGCCTTGCTGCCGCTGTTGAAGAGGGTCGCGGAGATCACGGCGGGGCCGCTCGCGCCGCCGGCGGGCTGGGTGATGACGATCGCGTTCTGGATCTTGATGGCGCCGACACCGGTCGCCGCGTTGTCCGGCTTGATCTGCAGGATCTGGCTGTTGTTGCCGGAACCGCAGGCGGCGAGCGAGGCGACGGAGAACGCGATGACGGAGGCGGCGAGGGCGCCGCGTCGAAGGCTGCTGCTCACGGCGGCGGCAACTCCTTGATCGTCAAGGGGCGGCTCTTCCTGATAAAGCTGCCCTAAGTGTCTTGTCAGCGGCCTTAGGTTACCGAGCCGTTCCCGGGCGACCGCACCCGACCCTCCCTCAGCGCCCCGGTTCCCCCGGATCACCTCTCCGCGCGGTCGGCGGCCCCGCGCCGTCAGGGGTTCCGCGCCGTCACCGGTTCCACGCCGTCAGAGGCCGCACGCCGGTCACCGGCTCCGTGCCGACCCCTCCTGCCCCTCCGGTCTCTCCCACCTCTCCCGTCACCCGACGCACGCACTCGTCCGTCATTCACATAAGTCGCCGATGGATAGCGCGGTACCGGCGCGCACATTTTCTGTGTAAAGAATGCGAGGACGGCCCCGGAAATTGATCACCGGCCAGGTGAACGGCGCTGTTCGGGACGGTGTGATCAATTCCCGATTCGGCCGGTACCCGCCCCTCCCGGCACCGAACGGAGTAGCGGAAGTCGCATGTGTGGAACCAGACATATGTGGACGTACGTCCGCTCGGGCGAGCCTCCGGATGTGTGTAACGTACGCGTTTCACTTCCCCCGTGCAGGCGCTCCGACCTGCGAATACCTGCTTCCGTTCGCCCCGCGAAGCACGTTCCTGTTGCTGTTGTCAAGCCCCGAGATATGCCCTGACCTGCGAAAACGCCATTCAGAAGACGCCGTATCCGTGTTACCCTGGATAGCCACGGAAGGGGTACCTGTCACATGACGTTCAAGGTTGGCGACACCGTGGTCTATCCCCATCACGGGGCCGCGCTGATCGAGGCTATCGAAACTCGCCAGATCAAAGGCGTGGACAAGACCTACTTGGTGCTGAAGGTCGCCCAGGGTGACCTGACGGTACGTGTGCCAGCGGACAATGCGGAGTTCGTCGGCGTGCGTGATGTGGTCGGTCAGGACGGGCTGGACCGGGTCTTCGAGGTGCTGCGCGCTCCGTACGCCGAGGAGCCCACGAACTGGTCGCGTCGCTACAAGGCAAATCTGGAGAAGCTCGCGTCCGGCGATGTCATCAAGGTCGCGGAAGTCGTGCGTGACCTGTGGCGTCGTGAGCGTGAGCGCGGACTCTCCGCGGGAGAGAAGCGCATGCTCGCCAAGGCTCGCCAGATCCTGGTGAGCGAGCTCGCCCTCGCGGAGAACACGAACGAGGACAAGGCCGAGGCCCTGCTCGACGAGGTACTCGCGTCCTGACGCGGACAGCGGCAGCTCGGCAGTGACCCTGCTCCGCCCGACGCCCCGCTCAGCAACAGCTCAGTACACCGAAATGCCGCGGTGCCCGATGACATCACCGATGTCGCCGGGCGCTGCGGCATGTCCGTATCCCGATGCCGTACGCCGTTGGGGCGCTGCTGTGTCGGGGGAGGACCCCGATGCTCGATACTTGGCGTGCCGGGCCCGGGCGGTGACTGGCCGGCGTCACGGAAGGGTGCCGGTCAAGGTGTCGTGCCCGACACACCCCCCGGGTGCTGCGAGCAGCGCCAGGGGTACCTCCCAGGCCATACCCACGTAGGCCGAGCACACAAACCTGACAGGAACCGATGTCCGACGTATCGCGACCTTCGCCCGCGCCGCCCGCCGCCACTCCGTCCCCAGGACCCTCAGCCGCACCCTCCCAGCGGGACGCGCGAGCCGCCGTCGCCGCGGTGATCCCGGCCGCCGGGCGGGGCGTACGGCTCGGTCCCGGCGCACCCAAGGCACTGCGCTCGCTGGGCGGCACGCCCATGCTCGTGCACGCCGTCCGGGCGATGGCCGCGTCCCGTGCCGTGTCCCTCGTCGTGGTCGTCGCCCCGCCCGACGGCACGCCCGAGGTCAAGTCCCTCCTCGACGCCCACGTCCTGGCCGACCGCACCGACGTCGTCGTCGTTCCCGGCGGCGACACCCGCCAGGAGTCCGTGAAACGCGGCCTCGACGCCCTGCCGCCCGGCTACGGCATCGTCCTCGTCCACGACGCCGCCCGCCCCCTCGTCCCCGTGGACACCGTCGACACCGTGATCGACGCCGTACGCGACGGCGCCCCCGCCGTCGTCCCTGCCCTGCCGCTCGCCGACACCGTCAAGGAAGTCGAACCCGCCGGGGTCCCCGGCGAACCCGAACCGGTCGTCGCCACCCCCGAACGCGCCCGGCTGCGCGCCGTCCAGACCCCGCAGGGCTTCGACCGTACGACGCTGATCCGCGCCCACGAGACGGTCACCGACGACGTCACCGACGACGCCGGCATGGTCGAGCGCATCGGTGAACCCGTCGTCGTCGTGCCCGGACACGCCGAGGCGTTCAAGGTCACCCGGCCCCTCGACCTGGTCCTCGCCGAGGCGGTCCTCGCCCGCCGGAGGCTCAACGATGGCTTCTGACCAGGCGCCGCCCGACTTCCCGCTGCCCCAGGTCGGCATCGGCACCGACATCCACGCCTTCGAGGACGGCCGGGACCTGTGGTGCGCCGGGCTGAAGTGGGAGGGGGAGGGCACCGGTCTCGCCGGACACTCCGACGCCGACGTCGTCGCGCACGCCGCCTGCAACGCCCTCTTCTCCGCCGCCGGTCTCGGCGACCTCGGCCGGCACTTCGGCACCGGGCGGCCCGAGTGGGCCGGGGCGTCCGGGGTCACCCTGCTCACCGAGGCCGCGCGGATCGTGCGGGACGCCGGGTTCCGGATCGGGAACGTCGCCGTGCAGGTCGTAGGACCCCGTCCGAAGATCGGCAAGCGGCGCGACGAGGCGCAGAAGATCCTCTCCGACGCCGTCGGCGCTCCGGTCTCCGTCTCCGGCGCCACCACCGACGGCCTCGGTTTTCCCGGGCGGGACGAGGGGCTGATGGCGATCGCCACGGCGTTGGTGCTCCGCACCTCGGGTACCTGACCGCTCCGCGGTCCCTGTCGGCGCCGTGGGGGTGGGCGGGGAGTGGGTTCGCCCCCGCCGCCCCTTCCCGTCCCGTCACGGGGGCTCCGCCCCCGTACCCCCGCTCCTCAAACGCCGGAAGGGCTGTGAGGGGGAGGGCCGGTGAAGGGGTGGGGCGGTGGAGGGGTGCGGCGGTGGAGGGGTGGGGCAGGGGGGAACGTCACGAATGTGTGGCCCTTGCCCGGAAGGGGCGCGAGGCACGGCCCGGTTCCCACTACCCTGGTTGCGTGACCATTCGCCTGTACGACACCAACGCCCGGCAGATCCGTGACTTCACCCCGCTCGCACCGGGCTGCGTCTCGATCTACCTCTGCGGTGCCACCGTGCAGGCCGCACCCCACATCGGGCACATCCGCTCGGGCCTGAACTTCGACATCATGCGCCGCTGGTTCGCGTACCGCGGCTACGACGTCACGTTCATCCGCAACGTCACCGACATCGACGACAAGATCATCGCCAAGTCGGCCGAGCAGAACCGCCCCTGGTGGGCGATCGGCTACGAGAACGAGCGCGCCTTCAACGACGCCTACACCGCCCTCGGTTGCCTGCCCCCGACCTACGAGCCCCGCGCCACCGGCCATGTGACCGAGATGGTCGCGATGATGCAGGGCCTCATCGAGCGCGGCCACGCCTACGAGGCCGACGGCAACGTCTACTTCGACGTGCGCTCCTTCCCCGGCTACCTCGAGCTGTCCCGGCAGGAACTCGACAACCTCCAGCAGCCCTCCGGCACCGGCGAGACCGGCAAGCACGACCCCCGCGACTTCGCCCTGTGGAAGTCCGCCAAGCCCGGCGAGCCCACCTGGGACACCCCCTGGGGGCCGGGCCGCCCCGGCTGGCACCTGGAGTGCTCGGCCATGGCGCACAAGTACCTCGGCACCGCCTTCGACATCCACGGCGGCGGCCTCGACCTGATCTTCCCGCACCACGAGAACGAGATCGCCCAGGCCAAGGCCTACGGCGACGAGTTCGCCCGCTACTGGGTGCACAACGCCTGGGTGACCATGGCCGGCGACAAGATGTCCAAGTCGCTCGGCAACTCCGTGCTCGTCTCCGAGATGGTCAGGACCTGGCGGCCGATCGTGCTGCGCTACTACCTCGGCACCCCGCACTACCGCTCCATGATCGAGTACAGCGAGGAGTCGCTGCGCGAGGCCGAGTCCGCGTTCGCCCGGATCGAGGGCTTCATGCAGCGCGTGGTCGAGACCGCCGGAGCCGTCGAACCCGCCGCCGACGTACCGCCCGCCTTCGCCGAGGCCATGGACGACGACCTCGGCGTCCCGCAGGCCCTCGCCGTCGTGCACACCACCGTCCGCCAGGGCAACAGCGCCCTCGCCGCCGCCGACAAGGACACCGCCGTCGCCCGCCTCGCCGAGGTGCGCGCCATGCTCGGCGTCCTCGGTCTCGACCCGCTCGACCCCGGCTGGTCCGGAGAGGGCACCGACCGCGGCGAGGACCTGAACGGCGTCGTCGACAGCCTCGTCGGCCTCGTCCTCCAGCAGCGCGAGTCCGCCCGCGCCCGCAAGGACTGGGCCACCGCCGACGCCATCCGCGACCAGCTCAACCGGTCCGGTCTCGTCATCGAGGACAGCCCGCAGGGGCCGCGCTGGTCCCTCGGCCCGCGCTGAGCCCCGGCACGCCCACAGCACCACAGGTACCCCCGCAGAACGGGTACCCCTACAGACAGGTAGATCATGGCCGCGAACAACCGCCGCATGTCCGGCAAGAAGGGCGCGCAGGTCGGCAGTGGCGGCCAGCGGCGCCGGGGCCTGGAAGGCAAGGGCCCCACCCCGCCCGCCGAGATGCGCAAGGGCCACGCCAAGCAGCGCGCCGCCGCCGCGAAGTCCCGCCGCGCCCAGGGCGCCCGCCCGCAGCAGCGCCGCGGTGGCAAGGGGACGTCCGAGTTCGTCGTCGGCCGCAACCCGGTCGTCGAGGCCCTGCGCGAGGGCGTGCCCGCCAGCACCCTCTACGTCCAGCAGTTCATCGACAACGACGAGCGTGTCCGCGAGGCCCTCCAGCTCGCCGCGGAACGCGGCGGCATCAACCTCATGGAGGCCCCCCGCCCCGAGCTCGACCGCATGACGAACGGGCTCAACCACCAGGGCCTGGTCCTCCAGGTCCCGCCCTACGAGTACGCCCACCCCGAGGACCTCGCCCAGGCCGCCTACGACGAGGGCGAGGACCCGCTGATCGTCGCGCTCGACGGCGTCACCGACCCGCGCAACCTCGGCGCCGTCGTCCGCTCCGTCTCCGCCTTCGGCGGCCACGGCGTCGTGGTGCCCGAGCGGCGCGCCGCCGGTATGACCGCGGGCGCCTGGAAGACCTCCGCCGGTGCGGCCGCCCGCACCCCGGTCGCCCGCGCCACCAACCTGACGCGCGCCCTGGAGGCGTACAAGAAGGCCGGCATCGTCGTCGTCGGCCTCGCCGCGGACGGGGAGACCGAACTCGGCGAGGTGACGGCCCTGTCCGGGCCCGTCGTCATCGTCGTCGGCAGCGAGGGCAAGGGACTGTCCCGCCTCGTCGGGGAGACCTGCGACGTCCGGGCGCGCATCCCGATGCCGGGTGGCGCGGAGTCCCTCAACGCCGGTGTGGCTGCCGGGATCGTGCTCTACGAGGCGGCCCGCCGCCGTAGCTGACCCCGCCCCCGCCTCCGCGGCGAGGGCGAACAGGTGTCCGGCGGCTCACCCGAGCGGGTCGAAAAGGGCGGACAGGGCGAGCTTGACGCGGTCCGGACACATCGGGGCGGTCGAGGCAGTGTCCTAACTCCGTGTCACTCGGTTAGATGAGTGTGGACACCAGAACACCCCGCACACCCACGGGGGACCGCTCGTCGGGATACGACGACGCTCCCGCGCTGAGCATGGTGAAGGTGCCGAGCGATCCGGCGCAGGTCATCGTCAACCATGCGAGCTTCCGCGTGCAGTTGGGCGCGTCCGCGCGCCGCGCCCAGTCCCCGCGGATCGCCCGCCACCTCAGCGCCGCGGACGACACCGCCCGCATCCCCGTCGCGGGCGCCGCGGGCAGAGCGGCCGCCGCGCCCGCGCGCGGCCGCCGTCGCCCCGTCGTCTGGAGCGGCCACTCGGCCCCCGACGACACCGGCGCGCACCGGCTCCTCCAGGCCGTGCGGGGCGGCAGCGTGGGCCACGGGGACGAACCGCTCACCGGCCCGGCCGCGGACACCGGGGCGACCCGTGTCATCCCCCGCGTCGACGGCGGCGGGGCCGACGGGCCGTACGCCGACGGCGGTCACGACCCGTACGGCGGCCACGACCCCTACGGGGGAGGCGGTCACCGCGGCGGATACGGCTACGGCTACGGCGACGCGCTCGCCGACACCGCCCCGGGCGGCACCCCCGTCGTGGGCGCCCAGCGCGGCCGTGGCACGAGCGGCCCGCCCGCCGACGGCACCCGTCTCCTCCCGCACATGCGCACCGGGGACAACGCCTTCGACGACCCGGCGTACGACTACCTCTTCGCCGACGGCCGCGGCCGGGACGACCGCGGTGGCGCGCGTCGTGGCGACGACCACGGCACAGACGGCGGCTACGAGGACACCGACGACGTCTACGACGTCACGTACGGGGACGCCTACGGCGCCTACGACGACACCGGCGACGCTTACGGTGACGCCTACGACGAGACCGACGAGACCGACGCGGCCACCCGGCGTCACGCCGCCCGCCGCACCGGCGACGACCCGGCCCGGCACGCCTACTTCCCCGGCCGCCGGATGAACCTCGGCGTCGTCCTGCTCCCCCTCCGCATCCTCCTCGGCTTCGTCTCCATCTACACCGGCATGGGCAAGCTCTGCGACCCCGTCTACTTCGACGGCGGCAGGCGCGGCTCCATGGTCAAGTGGCTCAACACCCTGCACCCCTGGGAAGTCGCCGAGCCGCTGCGCGCGTTCGCCCTCCACCACCCCGTCGGCTCCGGCCTGGTGATCGCCTTCCTCCAGGTCGTCGTCGGCGTCCTCACCATCCTCGGCTGCTGGCAGCGGGTCGCCGCCGCCGTCGGCGCGCTGCTGTCCGCCGCGCTCATCCTCACCGTCAGCTGGAAGACCGCCGCCGTCTACGACGCCCCCGACTTCATCTTCCTCGCCGCCTGGTCCCCGCTGGTCATCGCGGGCGCCCCCGTCTACTCCGTCGACGGCCGCCTCGCGGGCAGCGCCTGGCGCCGGCTCGGCCCCCGCTCCGACATCTGGGAACTCCGCGCCTACGTCCTGCGCCGCGGCGCCCTCGTCACCGCGCTCACCGTCGGCCTCACCCTGCTCGTCGGCTCCCTGCTCGGCGGCGCCGTCCGCGACGCCGGCCGTGTCGTCGTCCCCGGCCCCGGCGAGGCGCCCCGCAACGAACTCCCCGGCTCCCCGCTGCCCGGCGAACCCGGCGCACGGCACCGCAGGACCCCGGCCGCCCCCACCACGCCCACCGAGGGCGCCACCGGCACCGGTACGCCGTCCGGCGCGGCGGCCACCCCGGGCACGGCCGACGCCTCCGACACCGCCACCGCGGGCACGCCCAGCCAGACCCAGGGCACCGCGGGCCAGACCCCGCCGCGGCAGTCCGCGCCCGTCCAGCAGGCCCCCAGCACCAGCGCGGGACCGACCGGCGGCACCACGACCGGCGGCGGACCGGGCGCGGGCGGCGCGGGCACGGCCCCCGGCGGCACGGGAAGCACCGGCGGCTCCTCCGGCGGCGGTTCGGGGTCGTCCGGCGGCCGTACGGGACTGGTGGGCGGCCTGCTGGGCTAGCGCCCCGCCCGTACCCGGCACCCGCGGCCCCGCGAGAGCGCCACCGGCGCCTCAGAGAGGGCCCGGACGGCCAGGAGACGGTCACCGGCGCCCGTGTGGCGTAGCGATCAGCGACGGCCACCGGACCACGACTACGGCGATGGGGTCCCCCGAACCACTCGGGGGACCCCATCGCCGTAGTCATGAGGCGGTTTGCCGGGCCCCGGGACCGCCGGACCGCCGGAATGCCCGAATGCCGGGTCGCCGGATTGCCGGATCAGCGGCCGCCGGCACCGCTCCCGCCGCCCAGAGCGGCCAGCTCCTTCGCCGCCTCCGTCAGGTCCTTCGCCGTGTCGATGGCCCGCCAGTACGCGCCCTGCGGGATCGTGAAGCCGGCGAGGCGCCGCTCCCGGGCCAGCCGCGGGAACGTGGTGCGCTCGTGGTCGCCGCGCTCGGGAAGCATGCCGGTGAACTCGGGGGAGAAGACGTAGACGCCCGCGTTGATCTCGAAGGTCGACGGCGGGGCCTCGATGAAGTCGGTGATACGGCCGAAGCCGTCCGTCCTGACGGCGCCCCAGGGGATACGGGGCCGGGCCAGCGCGAGGGTCGCGACGGCGTCGCGCTCGGTGTGGAAGTCGGCCATGTCGCGCAGCGAGAAGCGCGTCCAGATGTCCCCGTTGGTGGCGTACCAGGGCCGCTCGGGGTGCGGGAGGTGCGCGGCGGCGTACCGGAGACCGCCGCCGCGGCCGAGGGGCTCCGTCTCGACGACGGTGGTGACCTTGACGGGCAGATCGGCCGCCGCCAGCCAGTCCTGCAGCACCTCCGCGAGATGACCGCAGGAGACCACGACGTCGGTGACGCCCTCCTCGGCGAGCCAGACGAGCTGATGGCCGATGATCGGGGTTCCCGTGCCCGGGATCTCGACCATCGGCTTGGGGCGGTCGTCGGTGTAGGGACGGAGCCGGGAGCCCTGGCCACCGGCCAGGACCACGGCTTGGGTGGGGCGCGACGCCGCGTTCGGGTGGGTCATGCCCCGAACTGTACGTCGCGCCCAGGGTGCCCCTCACCCTCCGCGGCGGCTTCTTGGCGACCCGTTACCGACTTCCCACCCGGGGCTTGCGGTCAGCTGTGCGCGGCCATGACACCGGAGGCGAAAGCGGTGTCGCAGACCGGGCGGGCGTACGACTGCGCGCGGGACGCGCCGTAGATACGGACGGCGGCCCGGCCGAGCGAACGGGCGATGGAACCGCAGTGCCGGGCCAGTGACGGACGGCCGTTCACCGCCTGCTGGAGATGGGTCAGGGCGACGCCGGGGTTCTTCTCCTCGAGTTCGGTGAGGAGCCGGTCGCGCAGGACCTCCTGCGGGGCACGGGCGTGCGCCCGCGAGGAGACGCCGGACGTCAGGGAGCCCGACGCGACCGACGCGTCCGAGGCGTCCGACGCGGTGAGCACGGAGGCCGAGGGACTTCCCGACCAGTTGACCCGGGTGACCGCGAGGGTCCCCGAGAGCACCAGGACGACGGGCAGGACGAGGGCGAGGGAGCGGCCGATACGGCGGGCGGGACCCCGGCCGCTTCGCGTCTGAGGGATGGTGGAGTGCTTCACGCCAGTGAGGGTAGCGCCCGGTAACCATATGGCGACATTTCGTCACCGTAACGAGGGACGGAAAGACGCCTTTCGCGCTGCGGGGTGTTGACGCACGCTGCTCGAAACGCCGGGAGTGCCGGGGTTTCGGAGAGCGCGGGGGGACACGGGAAGAGGGCCCCGCAGACCGTTGCGGGGCCCTCTTCGTCAACAGGGCCGAAATGCCCTGATGTGCCGCGTTTTCTCTCGCGTGCTGCGGTGTCAGTCGGTGAGACGCTCGCCGGTGGAGGTCGAGAACACGTGGGTCTCGCCCGCGCGCGGCACGACGTGGACGTGGGCGCCCTTCTCCGGCACGGCACGGCCGTTGACGCGGACCACCAGGTCCTTCAGCTCGCCGCCGACCTCGGCGGTGCCGTAGACGTAGCCGTCGGCGCCGAGCTCCTCGACCACGTTGACGGTGACCGCGAGGCCCGCCGGGGCGTCCTCGGCTTCCTTGGACAGCGAGGCCGCGGCGGCGCCGCCGCCCAGCTCGACGACGTCGAAGTGCTCGGGACGCACGCCGACCGTGACCGTGGTGTCACCCCTGTCGGCGGCGGCCTTGAGGGCGTCGCGGTTGACCGGGACGACGCTGTTGCCGAACTTCACACCGCCGTCGGTGATCGGCACCTCGACCAGGTTCATGGCGGGGGAGCCGATGAAGCCGGCCACGAAGAGGTTCGCCGGGCGGTCGTACATGTTGCGCGGGGTGTCGATCTGCTGCAGCAGACCGTCCTTCAGCACGGCGACCCGGTCGCCCATCGTCATGGCCTCGACCTGGTCGTGGGTGACGTAGACCGTGGTGATGCCCAGCCGGCGCTGCAGGGACGCGATCTGCGTACGCGTGGAGACACGGAGCTTGGCGTCCAGGTTGGACAGCGGCTCGTCCATGAGGAACACCTGCGGCTCACGTACGATGGCGCGGCCCATCGCGACACGCTGCCGCTGACCGCCGGACAGCGCCTTCGGCTTGCGGTCCAGGTACTCGGTCAGGTCGAGGATCTTCGCGGCCTCCTCGACCTTCTTCCGGATCTCCGCCTTGTTGATGCCGGCGATCTTGAGCGCGAAGCCCATGTTGTCGGCGACCGTCATGTGCGGGTACAGCGCGTAGTTCTGGAACACCATGGCGATGTCCCGGTCCTTCGGCGGCAGGTGGGTGACGTCACGGTCGCCGATCCGGATGACACCGGCGTTGACGTCCTCGAGCCCCGCGAGCATCCGGAGCGAGGTGGACTTGCCGCAACCGGACGGGCCGACCAGGACGAGGAACTCCCCGTCCTCGATGTGGATGTCGAGCGCGTCGACGGCGGGCTTCTCGGTGCCCGGGTAGATCCGGGTCGCCTTGTCGAACGAGACAGTGGCCATGGTGAATGAACCCCTTCTACCGGCAGGAACGTGCCGGACGATCCGAGTAGGAAGGCGGATGGTGTAGTCCACACGAGCGAACTGCCTCGGACGCTACCTCCCGATCCGGCCATCTGTCAGCAGCGAAGGCAGGTGAACTCCGCGAAAATTTTCCCAGGGCCGGGCCGCGGCCCCGGGTACACTGCACAGGCACACCCGAACACGCCTCCTTAGCTCAGCTGGTCAGAGCGCCGCTCTTGTAAAGCGAAGGTCGTCGGTTCGAATCCGACAGGGGGCTCCAGCTGCAGAAACCCCGACCGAAGTGATTTCGGTCGGGGTTTCTTCTGCAAAGAACGGCCGCTGGTCGAGGGTGATGAATTCCTCCTCGGCCGGTGGACGGCACGAGACCTTGCCGACCGTCTCTCCGGTCGGGTGGCCCAGATCGGCTGTGGCGGACCGCTGGGGTGCCGGCGGAACGGCAGGGACCGGGCAGGTGCGTCCGGGCCGTGTTTCACGATGGCGCGGTGCCCGGGGTCCGGCCGTTCAGCCGGTCGGGTCTGCCGGGTGCCGGACGGGCGTCCGCCCCGGGATCAGGACGGCGAGGGTTCTGCGGGCGTCGAGGCGTCGCGCCGGGGTTCGGGCGAAGGTCGCGGTCAGGGCGAGGATCGAGATCGTGCAGCCGTAGAAGACGGCGCTGATGGCGGAGAGGAGCCCGACAGCCATCGGGCACGCACCTTTCTTCCCCCGTTCGGCCCGGTCGGCCGGGTGACGGCCCGGCGCGGGCGTTGATGCGTTCCGTGTCCACGATACGAGCCCCGTCAACCACCCCTCCAGAGGCCCGCGGTGTCAGGCCCCGTTCCTCGACTCTGCTGAAGACGAGGGACTTTGCCGATGTCCGGAGTCACTGTCGTCTCCGTGTGTGCCCGTGCCGGAGGGGCCGTTCGGTGGCTGGTGCCGCGGCACTAGGCGTGGCTGCCGAGGGTTGTGAGGGGCTTGTCCGTCAGGCGGTATGTCGTCCAGTCGGACTGGGGGCGGGCGCCGAGGGACTCGTAGAAGTCGATGGCCGGGGTGTTCCAGTTCAGGACCGACCATTCCAGGCGCTGGTAGCCGTGGGTGACGCAGATGCGGGCCAGTTCGGTGAGGAGGGCCCTGCCGTGGCCGGTGCCGCGGGCGGTGGGGCGGACGTAGAGGTCCTCCAGGTAGATGCCGTGGGTGCCGCGCCAGGTGGAGAAGTTCAGGAACCAGAGGGCGAAGCCGACCGGCTCGCCGGTGGTGTCGTCGGCGGCGATGTGGGCGTACGCGGCGGGGTGGGGGCCGAAGAGGGCGGTGTGGAGCTGGTCGGGGGTCGCCCTGGCCTCGTGCGGGGCCTTCTCGTAGTCGGCCAGCTCGCGGATCAGGGTGTGGAGGGTGGGGACGTCGGCAGGGGTCGCGGTGCGGATCATGGGGCGAGGGTAGCCGGGGGGCCCTGGAGGGCCCGGTCGGTGATACTGGGCGGGTGAATCGCCTTGTGGACCTGGGGAGGGGGGTTCTGCGGCGGGTGCCGGGGTATGTGCGGCGCGCGCCGGGGACTTATGTCTGGCTGGCGATCCTGTTCGTGACCACCGTCGCGCTGCATCACATGTCTCCGGAGTTCGAGCGGGAGTTTCTCCTCCAGCGGTCGACGAATATCCGGGAGTTGTCGCAGGATCCGGTGCGGGTGCTGATCACCAGTGCCCTGTGGATCGACGGGGGGCACTGGCTGCCCTATGTCGTGCTGTACAGCGTTTTCCACGCCCAGGCCGAGCGCTGGCTGGGGACCGTGCGGTGGCTGGCGGTGTGCGTGGCCTCGCACGTGCTGGCGACGCTGGTGAGCGAGGGCGTGCTGCTGAAGGCGATCCATGACGGGATCGCGCCGCGTTCCGCCGTCAACACCCTTGATGTGGGGGTCAGTTACGCGCTGGTGGGGGTCGTGGGGGTGCTCTGTTACCGGGTTCCCCGGCCCTGGCGGTACGGGTATCTGGGGGTGGTCGGGGTGCTCTACGCCCTTCCGCTCGTCGAGGGGCCCACCTTCACCGACATCGGGCATTTCAGTTCGCTGCTCATCGGGCTCGCGTGTTATCCGCTGGTCCGGGGGCGGGAAAATGTACGGAATCCGAAGGAGACAGTGGCTGGTTCCACGGGATAGCGTCGGTTTATGGGCAGCTCAGGGAGCGGTTTCGTCAATGGCGGTATCTCGTTCTGGTTCGGGGACGACGGGCTTCCCGCGGTGCGGGAGCCGTTGCCGGGTGACTCGACCGCTGATGTGGTGATCGTCGGTGGCGGATACACCGGGTTGTGGACCGCCTATTACCTCAAGCGGGCCGATCCCTCGTTGCGGATCACCGTTCTGGAGCGGAAGTTCTGCGGGTACGGCGCCTCCGGGCGGAACGGCGGCTGGCTCTACAACGGCATCGCCGGCCGGGACCGGTATGCCGCGCTGCACGGGCACGAGTCCGCCGTACGGTTGCAGCGGGCCATGAACGAGACCGTCGACGAGGTCGTCCGGGTGGCCGGTGCCGAGGGCATCGACGCCGGGGTGCACCAGGGCGGGGTGCTGGAGGTGGCCCGTACCCCGGCCCAGCTGGCGCGGCTGAGGGAGTTCCACGAGCACGAGCTGGCGTACGGCGAGAAGGACCGCGTGTTCCGCGGCGCGCGGGAGACCGCCGAGCGGATCCGGGTCGCGGACGCCGTCGGGTCCACCTGGACGCCGCACGGGGCGCGGCTGCATCCCGCGAAGCTGGTGAAGGGGCTGGCGGCGGTCGTGGAGGGGCTGGGCGTCGTCGTCCACGAGTCGACCCCGGTGACCGGGATCCGGCCGGGGTGCGCGGTGACGCCGTACGGGACGGTCCGGGCGCCCTACGTGCTGCGCTGCACGGAGGGGTTCACCGCGGAGCTGCCGGGGGAGCGGCGGACCTGGCTGCCCATGAACTCCTCGATGATCGCCACCGAGCCGCTGACCGAGGCGCAGTGGGCGGAGATCGGTTGGGAGGGGAGGGAGACGCTGGGCGACATGGCGCATGTGTACATGTACGCGCAGCGGACGGCCGACGGGCGGATCGCGCTCGGCGGGCGCGGGGTGCCGTACCGGTTCGGGTCGCGGACCGATGACGACGGGCGGACCCGGGTCGCGACGGCCGCGGCCCTGCGGGGCGTGCTCGTCGGGTTCTTCCCCTCGCTGGCCGGGGTGCGGATCGCGCACGCCTGGTCCGGGGTGCTGGGGGTGCCGCGGGACTGGTGCGCGACGGTCGCGCTGGACCGGACGACGGGGCTGGGCTGGGCCGGGGGGTATGTGGGGTCCGGGGTGGCGACCACCAATCTCGCCGGGCGGACCCTGCGGGACCTGGTGCTGCGGGCGGCGGGGCAGGGCGGCCGGACCGGGCTGACGGATCTGCCGTGGGTGGGGCACCGGGTGCGGAAGTGGGAACCGGAGCCGTTGCGGTGGCTGGGGGTGCGGGGGATGTACGCGACCTACCGGACGGCGGATCGCCGGGAGGGGGCGTCGTACGGGGTGCGGTCGTCGCGGCTGGCCCGGGTGGCGGACCGGGTGGCGGGGCGGTAGCCGGACGGTGGCCGGGCGCCGTCTGCCCAGGTCGGGGCGATTGTCGGTGGCGGGGTGCAGGATGGGGGCATGGCGAGGAGAGCGGTCGGTGGGGGCGGCGGGGCGGACGGGGTGAAGGGGGCCCGGCGGCCCGAGGTGCGGCTGCCGGGGCTGGAGGTGTTCGGAGGAGGGGGACTGGAGCCGGACGGGGATTATGACGGGCTGGAGTTCCGGGAGGAGGATCTCGGCGGGCAGGACGGGCGGGGCGCGCGGTTCATGGACTGCCGGCTGACCGGATGCGCGCTGGACGAGGCCGAGCTGCCGCATGTGCGGGTGCTGGACTCGGTCGTGGCGGCGCCGCGCGGGGTGGGGACGAATCTCGCCGAGGCGACCCTGCGGGACGTGGAGCTGCTCGACGCCCGGCTCGGGGGTGTGCAGCTGCACGGGGCCGTGCTGGAGCGGGTGCTGGTCCGGGGCGGCAAGATCGACTACCTGAATCTGCGGGACGCGCGGCTGAGGGACGTGGTCTTCGAGGGGTGCGTGCTCGTCGAGCCGGACTTCGGGGGTGCCCGTCTGGAGCGGGTCGAGTTCGTCGACTGCCGGTTGACGGGGGCGGATCTGACGGGGGTGACGATGAAGGACGTGGATCTGAGGGGAGCGGTGTCGCTGGAGGTCGCGAGAGGCGTGGAGCGGTTGTCCGGCGCGGTCATCAGCACGGGGCAGCTGCTGGATCTGGCGCCGGTGCTGGCGGGGGCGCTGGGGATCCGGGTGCTGTGAGCGTGCGGCCCGGGTGGCCGGAGGTCAGGGCAGCCGGGGGAACTTCGCCTGGAGCGTCCAGATCGCCGGGTTCTCCGCCAGGGCGTCGTGGAGGTCGCACAGGTCGGCCAGCAGGTCCTGGAGGAAGTCCCTTGCCTCACGGCGCAGTTCGGCGTGGGAGAAGCTGAGCGGAGGCTCGTCGGCGGGCATCCAGTCGGCCTCGATGTCGACCCAGCCGAAGCGGCGCTCGAAGCGGAGGCGGTCGGTGGACTCGGTGAAGTCGAACTCGGCGCGCTGCGGGCGGGCGGCGCGGGAGCCGGCCGGGTCGCGGTCGAGGCGCTCGGTGATGTCGCACAGCGCCCAGGCGAAGTCGAGCACCGGCACCCATCCCCAGGCCGTGGACAGTTCCCGGTCGGCCTTGGTGTCGGCGAGGTAGACGTCGCCGCAGAACAGGTCGTGCCGCAGGGTGTGGACGTCCACGGTGCGGTAGTCGGTCTGCGGGGGGTCCGGGAAGCGGTTGGAGAGGGCGTAGCCGATGTCGAGCACGTAGGTGATGGTGTCACGGCGTCGGGGAGCGGGCGCGCGGCCGGCTCCGGACGCGGACGCGGGCGGGGCGCGGGCAGGACGTAGGCGGGGCGTGGGCAGGGCGGGACCGGCCCGTGGACGAGGCCGGGTCCGGGATCCGGGCCCGCCTAGGATCCGTGGCATGTCCTGCTCCGCACCCGCCGACCAGCCTGTCGACCGGCCTGTCGACGGGGCCGCCGATCGGTCTGCCGTTCCGGCGTCCGCCGTCCGGCGCCGCCCGTGGCGCACCGCCGCGCTGCTGCTCGGCGTCCTGGCCGTCCTGCCCGCGTCGGCGCTGACCGCGTGCGACGGCGGGGTGCGCGGCACTCCCGGGGGCTTCGGGGTGCGGGATCCGTACTTCCCGAAGCTGGGCAACGGCGGATACGACGTGCGTCACTACGGGCTGACGCTCGCCTACGAACCCGGCGGCCACCGGCTCACCGGTACGGCGGTGATCACGGCCCGGGCGACGCAGGACCTGTCCGCCTTCGACCTCGACCTGAAGGGGCTGACGGTCGAGAAGGTCACCGTGGACGGCGAGGCGGCCCGCTGGAACCGGGCGGGCCAGGAGCTGACCGTCCGTCCGCGCGACGAGGTGAGCGCGGGCGGGACGTTCCGTACGACCGTCCGTTACTCCGGCACCCCCGTGACCGTCACCGACCCGGACGGCACCGAGGAGGGCTGGCTGCGCACCGGCGACGGCGCCCTCGCCCTCGGTGAGCCGACCGGCTCGATGGCCTGGTTCCCCGGCAATCACCACCCCTCGGACAAGGCGTCGTACGAGGTCTCCGTGACCGTGCCGGAGGGGCTGACGGCGGTGTCCAACGGGGAACTGCGGAGCGAGCGCACCGCGCACGGCCGGACGACGTTCGTCTGGCGCACCGCCGAACCCATGGCGAGCTATCTCGCCACGCTCGCCGTCGGCCGTTTCGAGGTCAGCCGCTCGGTCACGGACGACGGGCTGCCGGTCTGTACGGCCGTCGATCCGGCGCTGGCGGCGGACAGCCGCGCGGTGCTCGCGGAGCTCCCGGAGATCGTGGCGTGGGAGGAAAAGACCTTCGGGCCGTATCCCTTCTCCTCCACCGGGGCGATCGTCGACCGTCTCGACGGCCTCGGGTACGCCCTGGAGACGCAGAACCGCCCCGTCTTCCCCGGCGCCCCGGACACCGGCACCCTGGTCCATGAGCTGGCCCACCAGTGGTACGGGGACTCGGTCACCCCGGAGAGCTGGCGGGACATGTGGCTGAACGAGGGGTTCGCGACGTACGCGGAGTGGCTGTGGGACGAGGACCACGGCGGTGACCCGGCGCAGCGGACCTTCGACGCGCTCTACGACGGCAGCTGGTTCGACGCCGATGCCGACGGCGGCGGCGAGCAGGGGGCGGAGGCCATGTGGGCCTTCCCGCCGGCGAAGCCGCCGGGTGCGGCGCAGCTGTCGGACAGCCCGGTGTATCTGCGGGGTGCGATGGTGCTGCACAAGATCCGGCAGAAGGTGGGTGACGAGGCGTTCCTCGGCATCCTGCGCGGCTGGGCCGCGGCGCACCGGCACGGCAACGCGGACACGGCCGGCTTCACCGCGTACGTGGAGAAGCGGGCGCCGGGCGAGGACTTCTCCGGGATCTGGCGGGACTGGCTGTACGGCGACGGCAAGCCGGACCGCCCCTGAGCCCGACTCCGTCCCCCTGCCCCGGCCCGGCGGCCGGTCACCGGCCGCCGGGGTGCGGGTACGGGACGCCGGACGGGCGGACCGTGGGACGGGCGGACCGTCAGACGTTGACGCCGAAGTCCTGGGCGATGCCGACCAGGCCCGAGGCGTAGCCCTGGCCGACGGCCCGGAACTTCCACTCGGCGCCGTTGCGGTAGAGCTCGCCGAAGACCATGGCGGTCTCGGTGGCGGCGTCCTCCGACAGGTCGTAGCGGGCGATCTCGGCGCCGCCGGCCTGGTTGACGATGCGGATGTAGGCGTTGCGGACCTGGCCGAAGTTCTGGCCGCGGTTCTCGGCGTCGTAGATGGAGACCGGGAACACGATCTTGTCGACATCGGCGGGGAGACCGGCCAGGTTGACGTTGATCGCCTCGTCGTCGCCCTCGCCCGCGCCGGTGCGGTTGTCACCGGTGTGGACGATGGTGTTGTCCGGGGTCTGCTTGTTGTTGAAGAAGATGAAGTGGGCGTCGGAGTAGACCTTGCCCTGCGGGTTGACCGCGATGGCGGAGGCGTCGAGGTCGAAGTCCGTGCCGGTGGTGGTGCGGACGTCCCAGCCGAGGCCCACGGTGACGGCGGTCAGGCCCGGAGCTTCCTTGCTGAGCGAGACGTTGCCGCCCTTGGACAGGCTTACAGCCATTGTTGGGAGTCCCTTCCCTCGTGGTGCACGTACGTACGCGCGTAAAGGCTTCGCACTGCGGACGAAGCTACCGTCATCGGTAGGAACGTCGACAGGTGTCGCCCCGGTTCCTGATGCTTTACCTTTTTTACCTTTTCCGGAATCAGTTCCGCGTCAAATTCGGATGACGTCGTGGCGGCGGTGACGGGAACATGGTCGTCATGTCCGGTCCTTATGTCGTCCGCGGCTCCGTCTCCCTGCCCGAGGCCGAGCTCATGTGGCGTTTCTCGCGGTCGTCGGGGCCGGGTGGGCAGCATGTGAACACCACCGACACCCAGGTCGAGCTGCGGTTCGATCTGGCGCGCACCGAGGCGCTGCCGGAGGTGTGGAAGCGGCGGGCGCTCGAGCGGCTCGCCTCCCGTCTCACGGACGGTGTCCTGACCGTCCGTTCCTCCGAGCACCGTTCCCAGTGGCGCAACCGGGAGGCCGCCGCGGTACGGCTGGCCGCGCTGCTCGCGGAGGCCACCGCGCCCCCGCCGAGGCCGCGCCGCCCGACCCGGATCCCGCGCGGCATCAACGAGCGGCGGCTGCGGGAGAAGAAGCAGCGGGGGGACACGAAGCGGGGGCGTTCGGGCCGCGACTGGACGGCGTAGCGGCCGGACGGCGCGGGCGGGGTCCTCACCTCAGCTGCCGGTAGCGCCCCTTGAAGTACGTCAGCGGGCCGCCCTCGGTGCTCGGCGCGCGGGCCGTGAGGACCCGGCCGACGACCAGGGTGTGGTCCCCTGCGGTGACGCGCTGCTCGGTGCGGCACTCCAGGGTGGCCAGCGCCCCGCCGATCAGGGGTGCCCCGCTGGCCTCGCCCCGGGTCCAGGGGACGTCGGCGAAGAGCAGCCGGTCGCTGATGCGGCCCTTCATGGCGAAGCGGCCCGCGATGTGCCGCTGGCTCTCGGCCAGGACGGAGACGGCCCACAGGGGCTGTTCGGCGAGCAGGTCGTCCATGCGGGAGCCCTCGCGCAGGCCGACGAGGACCAGCGGCGGGTCGAGGGACACGGACATGAAGGCGGTGGCCGTCATGCCGGCGTCCTCGCCGCGCGGTGCGGTGGGGTCGTCGGGGTCGAGGGGCGGCTCCTGCGCGGTCAGCAGGACCACGCCGGAGGCCAGGCGGGTCATGGCGGCCCGGAACTCGTCGTCGCTCACCCCCTCAGGATGCCTGGTGGGGGTGGGGGCGGCGGCTGCGGGGGAGGTGGGGGAGGCGTCGGGCACGCGGAGACGCTAGTCTCCGGCCGGTGGGCGTGACATCGGGCCGGAGCCCGATGAGGGGGACCGCCCGGGCCCAGGACCACGGAACGGGACCACGTGCCGTGCGGCCGTCCGCCCGGCGCCCGGGGTGGCCAGGTGGACTGGACCACGTGACCGGTGTTCACTGTCCGCACAGTGAAGACACAGAATTTCCCCGTAATTGCTCACGTTATGTTGTGACTTGAGTCACAAGAGACATCAATTGTTGACCCTGTGTACCGAGTGGGCAGCGCGCTGTGATTCAGTGGCCGTGAGGTACAAGGGAACCACTCATTGACCACTCATTGACCACTCAGTGAGAAGCGCCGAAGACAACCCTTGATTCGCTGCGATGTCTCGGGGGGAGGGCGAGCATGGAGACCGAGTCGGAGCCGTATGTCCGTCTGGCGTCGCTGCGGCAACTGCACCAGGTCATGGCGGACATGAACAAGGCCCGCAGCCTGGCGGACACGTTGCAGGCGGTCGCGGACGGCGTGATCGGCGGCCTGGGCTACGAACTGGCCTGTGTGAACCTCGTCCAGCCGGACGGCGATCTCGTGGTGGCCGCGTTCGCGGGGAACCCCGCGGCCGAGGCGCTGATCACCGGCCGGGTCGGCTCCCGGCACTCGTGGGAGCGGCGGCTGCTGATGGGGGAGGCGTGGGGCGACCTGCGTTTCATACCCCACACCGAGGGCTGGGTCCTCGACGACGACGATGTGCCGCAGTGGTACACCGACGGGCCCGCGCCCCGCTTCGAGGACGAGTGGCACCCCTCCGACCGGCTGTTCGCCCCCATGTACTCGCCGGGCGCCGGCGGCTCGCACGGCGAACTGGTCGGTGTGATCTCCGTGGACCGGCCGCGCAACGGGCGGCGACCGGGCGCGTGGGGCCGTGAGGCGTTGCAGCAGTACGCGTTCCAGGCGGCCATCGCGATCAGCAACGCCCGGCTGCGGGCCAACATGCAGCGCGCCCTGGTGAGACTGGAGCGGGAGCAGCAGGCGCTGCGCGCCAGTGAAGAGTCGTTCCGCCAGGCCTTCGAGTACGCCCCGTCGGGCATGGCGATCGCGGAGATGGGCGGCGACCAGCACGGCCGTATCCTGCGCACCAACGACGCCCTGTGCCGGCTGCTGGGCCGCCCGGCGTCGGCGATGCGCCGCTACTCCTTCTCCGACCTGGTCCACCCCGAGGACATCGGCACCCTGCTGCGCACCTCGGCGGAGGGCGGCCGGGCGGAGCTGCGGCTGGGGCGCCGGGACGGCACGTACGTGTGGGTGTCGCTGCGCAACTCGGTGGTGGCGGACGCGGCGGACGGGCCGCGGTTCCTGCTCACGCACGTCGAGGACATCGAGGAGCGCAAACGCCGCGAGCTGCAGCTGGCGCACCGCGCCTCGCACGACTCGCTGACCGGGCTGCCGAACTCGGCGGAGCTGCGTTCGCGGCTGTCGTCCCGGCTGTGCAAGCGCCCGCAGGCGGCGCATCCGGACGGGCCGGAGTCGCTGGACGCGGCGTACGGGCATCCGGCGTTCGACACGCACGGGCACGGTTTCGACTTCCGGCCGGGCGCGGAGGGCGTCGACGCCTACGACCATCATGTGCACACCATCGCCCCGGGCGAGGCCGCGGGCGGCTACGACGACGGCGCCAAGGGACTCGCGGTGCTCTTCTGCGACCTGGACGGCTTCAAGTCGATCAACGACCGGTTCGGGCACAACGCGGGGGACGCGGTGCTCATCGAGGTGGCCGGACGGCTGACCCGGGGGGTGCGGGACGGTGACACGGTCGCGCGGCTGGGCGGCGACGAGTTCGTGATACTGGCCGACGGTCTCGGCAAGGCGGACGCGCAGGACCTCGCCGTACGGCTGCGCAACGAGATCATCCAGCCGATCCGGGCCGAGGGCCGGGCGGTCCGGGTGGGCGCCAGTTTCGGCATCGGGTGGGCGCACTGCGGGATGACGGCGGACGAAGTGTTGAAATCAGCCGACGAGCGGATGTACGTCGAGAAACGATCTCGTCCCAAAGCTCATCGCCGGGCCGGATGATCCGCAGGTCAGAGCGATGTGAGGGATCCGGTCACCCGTTCGGGGCGGCCGGAGCGGGTAGGCTCGCCCTTCACACGTACAACGCATCCGCCCGCACCTGTTGAGGAGTACCCAGGGATGACGCCCGGCAACAACGGAGGGAGCCCGCCCGAGGACGACGACCCGTTCGGCTACCTCTACGCCGACGGTCAGGCCCGAGGAGCCCAGCCGCCGTCCGGTGGTGGGTACGGCTATCCGAACTCGGTCAACAGAGTGCGCCCGGTCGGTGAACGGCAGTACGGCCAGGCACAGCAACAGCAGCCGACGGCGCAGTACGGCCAGGCGCCGACGCAGCAGGGCGCGTACGGGCAGCCGGGCACGCGCTACGCGGCGCCGGAGCAGGCGCCGGGCGGCGCCCCGGCGGGCGGCCGTCGTGCGGCGCCCTCCGGCGGGGGCGGCAGGGGCCGCGGCCCCAACACCAAGGGGCTGCTGATCGGCGCGCTCGCGGTGGTCGCGGCGGTCGTCATAGGCATCAGCGTGGCGATGATGAACGGCTCCGGCGACAAGAACGACGCCGGCGGCGGTACGGCGGCTCCGTCGCAGTCGGGGAGCACGTCGGCGAGCCCGTCGTCGAGCGGCGGCGACTCCACGTCGCAGGAGCTGCCGAAGCCGATCGACGCCAAGGCGCTGCGGCTGGACGGCGGCGCGGCGACGGCGTCGGACGTGGAGGGCGCGCAGGCCGACGGCGGTGTCTACGTCACGCTCAACCAGACGGGCTCCTCGGTGACGTGGACGGTCAACGGCGTTCCGTCGGCGGGTGCGTACACGCTGTTCGCGCACTACAGCGCCGTGGACGACCAGTCGATGACGCTGACGATCAACGGCAAGAAGTTCGGCACCAAGATGAGCATGAAGAACTACGCGCAGGCCAAGGACGGCGACTTCTCGAAGGGCTGGACCACCACCTACGCGTATCCGACCCTCACCAAGGGCACGAACACCATCGCCCTGTCCTGCGAGGACGGCGACCAGTGCAACGTCCTGCTGGACCAGCTGTGGCTGAAGCAGGGCCAGGTCAAGGGATAGCGACCGCGCCGTACGGCGGCCGCCCGCGCCCGGCCGGGTCCTACCGGCCGGGCAGCCGGGCGGCCAGGGACGTCAGCAGGTGGACGACGCCCTCCGGGCCGTCCACCACCAGGTCCGCCCGTGAGGACAGTTCCGTGACCTCGGTGCTGCCGCTGCAGACCAGCAGGCCGGGGACGCCCTCCTCGCGGAGTTTCTCCACGGCCGCGTAGGCCGGGAGGTCGCCGAGGTCGTCGCCCGCGTAGAGGACCGCCTGCGCCCCGGTGGCCCGGACGTGATCGCGCAGGGCCACGCCCTTGTCCATGCCCGGCGGGCGCAGTTCCAGGACCAGGCGGCCCGGTTCGACGATCAGGCCGTGGGTGGTGGCCAGCGCGGTCAGGGGGCCCCGGAGGGCTTCGAAGGTCTGCTGGGGGTGTGCCGCGCGGCGGGTGTGGACGGCGATCGCCCTGCCGCCCTTCTCCTCGATCCAGATGCCGTCGCCGGCATCGGCGGGGGCATCGGCGTCGGCGGGGGCATCGGCGTCGGTCCGGGCCAGGAGGTCCGGGAGTGCGGCCCGCGCCGCGGCCACTCCGGGGTGCGGGGGCGGGGCGGTGAGGGTGGCGGTGGCCGCGTCCCAGCGTTCGGCGCCGTAGTGGCCCAGGACCACCAGGTGTTCCAGGCCGGGTACGTCCGCGAAGCCGCCGTGGTGCACGGCGACCTCGGCCGGGCGGCCGGTGACGACGGCGACGGACGCGACCTTCGGGGCGAGCGCCGCCAGCGCGGGTACCGCGCCGGGGTGGGCGCGGGCCTGTTCCGGGTCCGGGACGATCGGGGCGAGCGTGCCGTCGAAGTCGAGGCCGATCACGGTGCGGTCCGGGTGGGCGAGGATCGCGGCGATCGCCTCACGGCCGGCCCGGGTGACGGGCTGCGGGAGGGGATGGCGGGAAGGGGCCTGCGGCTCGGTGGGCATGCCGTCAACCTAACCGGGGGACGCCCGCCCCATGCGTACCCCGGCCGCCGGGGTTCTCAGCGTTCGGTGCGCCGCGTCTCCCTGACGCGCCGCAGCCGGTTCACCGTCACCGGGTCGTGGGCCAGGGCCCGGGTGTCGTCGAGGAGGGCGTTGAGGAGCTGGTAGTAGCGGACCGGGGCCAGACCCAGCTCCTCCCGTATGGCGCGTTCCTTGGCGCCGGGGCCGGGGAAGCCGCGGCGCTCCAGGGCCAGGACCGCGCGTTCGGTGCGGCCCAGGCCGTCGGGTGCGGTGCCCTCGGGCCCGCCGGTCTCGTCCTCCATGAGTGCACGGTAGCGGCCGTCACCGACAGCCGCCCCGGCAGCCGCTGTGCCTACTTGGTGCGCGACGCGTTGTCCGCCGCGTTGTCCGCCGCGCTCGCCTTGGACTGCAGGCGGGTCAGGACGGCGGACGGATTGCCGTCCGGGGCGACCGCCTGGCCGATGCTCTTCTTGATCGCGGCGCTGACGGTGGCCCACGAGGTCTTGCCGACCGGCGGGAGCACCGACGACGGCAGCTGCTCCAGGAACGGCCACATCTGCTCGTCCTGCTTCGACTCGGACATGGTCTGGGACGCCGACTGGGTCACGGGCAGCAGACCGTACTCGCGGGTGAAGGACAGGACGTTCTTCTCGTCGTAGACGAAGTCGAGGAAGTCGCCGATCTGTTCGGCGTGGCCGTGCTGCTTGAACGCCATCATCCAGTCGGCCACGCCCATCGTGGACTTGGACTGGGCGTCCTTGCCGGGCATCGGCACCATGCCGAACTTGACGTTCTTCTCCTCGGCCTGCTTCATCAGCGTGGGGTGGCCGACGAGCATGCCGACGTCGCCGTTCGCGAACGCGGTGAACGCGTCGGCGCGGTTGAGCTTCGCGGGCGCGACCGGACCGGTGAGGCCCTTGCCGACCAGTTCGTCCTTCAGCCAGGTGAACGTGGTGACGTTGCGCGGGTCGTCGATGGCGTACGTGCCGATGTCGCTGGTGTAGCCGTCGCCGTTGCTGAGCAGCCACTGCATGGTCTCGGCCTGGGCCTCCTCGGGGCCGAGGGGCAGCGCGTACGGGTAGCTCACGCCCTTGGCCTTGAGGGCCTCGGCGTCGGCGGCGAGCTGGTCCCAGGTGGTGGGCGGGGTGATGCCGGCCTTCTCGAAGAGCGTCTTGTTGTAGAACAGCATGCGGGTGGAGGCCGCGAACGGGATGCCGTACTGGGTGTGGTCCGCCTCGCCCGCGTCGGCGAGCTGGGAGATGAAGTCCGCCTGGGTGGAGATGGACAGCAGGTCGTCCGCGCCGTACAGCTTGCCCTCGGCGGCGTAGTCGGCGTAGGCGCCGATCTGCGCCAGGTCGGGGGCGTTGCCGTCGGCGACCATGGCCTTCACCTTGGCGTCGACGTCGTTCCAGGAGTAGACGGAGACGTCCACCGTCACATCGGGGTGCTTGGCCTCGTACGCCGTCACCAACTGGTCCCAGTACTTCTGGGAGGTGTTGGCCGAGGAGTCGCCGTAGTCGGCCGCGACCAGATGAAGGGTCACGTCACCGGATGCGGCCCCGGTCAGTCCGCACCCGCTGAGGACCGCCGTCATGCCCAGGGCGGACACCACCGCGGTCATTGCCGTCTTGCGCCGAGCCACTGCTCCCGACCTCGCCTTCGCCGTCGTGCTGTTCAACATATGGACAGAATAGGTCTACACCATATGTGGACTAGACCTCTTGCGGCTTCGGGGTCACACTGTCCCCCGTGAGACATGTCATCGCCCTGGACGTGGGCGGTACGGGGATGAAGGCTGCCCTGGTCGGCGCGGACGGCGCGCTGCTGCACCAGGCACGCCGCGCCACCGGCCGCGAACGCGGGCCCGGCGCCGTCGTCGAGGAGATCCTCGACTTCGCCGCCGAGCTGCGCGCCCACGGCACGGAGCACCACGGCGGACCCGCGGCCGCCGCGGGCATCGCCGTACCCGGCATCGTCGACGAGACGCACGGCGTCGCCACCTACGCCGCCAACCTCGGCTGGCGCGACGTACCCCTGCGTGACCTGCTCACCGACCGGCTCGGCGGCATCCCCGTCGCCCTCGGCCACGACGTGCGCACCGGCGGCCTCGCCGAGGGCCGCGTCGGCGCGGGCCGCGGTACCGACCGCTTCCTGTTCGTCGCCCTGGGCACCGGCATCGCGGGCGCCATCGGCGTCGACGGCCGGGTGGAGGCGGGCGCGCACGGCTTCGCCGGTGAGATCGGCCACATCGTCGTACGGCCCGGCGGCGAGCCCTGCCCGTGCGGGCAGCGCGGCTGCCTCGAGCGCTACGCCTCGGCCGCCGCCGTGAGTGCCGCGTGGGCCGCCGCCACCGGGACGGCGGACGCCGACGCCGCCGGCTGCGCGCGCGCCGTCGCAGCCGGTGACCCGGACGCCGGCCGCGTCTGGGCGGCCGCCGTGGACGCGCTGGCCGACGGGCTCGTCACCGCGCTCACCCTGCTGGACCCGCGCACCCTGATTCTCGGTGGCGGGCTCGCCGAGGCCGGGGAAACCTTGATCACACCCCTGCGGGACGCCCTCCGGCGCCGCGTCACCTTCCAGCGGCTCCCGGACCTCGTCCGCGCCGCCCTGGGCGACACCGCCGGCTGCCGGGGCGCGGGACTCCTCGCCTGGGACCTCCTGACCGCCCACACCCCGACCGCCCCGACCGACACGACCGACTCGACCGACCCAACGGAGGTAACCGCCTGATGGCCACCACCACAGTCTTCGCCGGTGCCCGGGTGGTACTGCCCACCGGGACCGTGGACGGGGGGCGGGTGATCGTCGAGGGCACACGCATCGCCGGAAGCGCGGCCCCGGACGCCCCGGTCGTCGACGTGAGCGGCCACTGGCTCGTGCCCGGCTTCGTCGACATGCACACCCACGGCGGTGGCGGCGGCTCCTTCTCGGTGGGGACGGTCGAGGAGATCCTCAAGGCCGTCCACACCCACCGCACGCACGGCACGACCACCATCGTCACCTCCACCGTCACCGACGACCTGGACGTCCTCGCCCAGCGCGCCGGCCTGCTGTCCGAGCTGGCCGAACAGGGCGACATCGCCGGCATCCACTTCGAGGGCCCCTTCATCTCCCCGCACCGCAAGGGCGCCCACTCCGAGTCCCTGCTGCGCGACCCCGACCCGGCCGAGGTGGCCAAGCTCGTCGACGCCGCGCGCGGCCAGGCCCGCATGATGACCCTGGCGACCGAACTGCCCGGCGGCACCGACTCCGTACGGCTGCTCGCCGAGCGCGGGGTGATCGCCGCGATCGGGCACACCGACGCGACGTACGAGCAGACCGTCGAGGCCATCGACGCGGGCGCCACCGTCGCCACGCACCTGTTCAACGCCATGCCGCAGCTCGGCCACCGCCTCCCCGGCCCGGTCGCCGCGCTCCTGGAGGACGAGCGGATCACCGTCGAGCTCATCAACGACGGCACCCACCTCCACCCGGCCTCCCTGCAACTGGCGTTCCATCACGCGGGTCCGGAACGCGTGGCGTTCATCACCGACGCCATGGACGCCGCCGGCTTCGGCGACGGCCGTTACCTGCTCGGCCCGCTGGAGGTCGACGTCACGGACGGCGTGGCCCGCCTGGTGGAGGGCGGCGCGATCGCCGGGTCCACCCTCACCCTGGACCGCGCGTTCAAGCGGGCGGTGACCGTCGACCGGCTGCCCGTCGAGCACGCGGTGCAGGCCCTGTGCGCCAACCCGGCCCGGCTGCTCGGCGTCGACGACCAGGTCGGCTCCCTCGACCCGGGCAAGTACGCCGACTTCGTCCTGCTGGACGACACGTTCGACGTCAAGGGTGTCATGCGGCACGGCGAATGGGTGGTGCGGCCCGAACTGGGCTGACCGGCAGGGCAGGCAGAACCGGCAGAACCGGCAGGGCGGGTGCCAGGGAGGCCGGGGTCCGGGGGCCCGGCCCCCGGGGACGGGAACGGGAAGGGGCGGCGGGGGCGAGAACCCGGGCTCCCGCCTGCCGCCCGGGGCACCCCGCCCGGGGCAGCAGGCTCCCGCCCCGGACTACCCCTGCAACGCGTGCAGCTGGTCCAGGAACCACTTCGCCGGCGGCAGCGCCGTCGCCGTCGCGGCGAGCCGCTTGGAGCGCTCCGCCCGCTCCCCGGCGGGCAGCGTCAGCGCCTCGTGGAGCGCCCGCGCCGTCCCCACCACGTCGTAGGGATTCACGGCCACCGCGTCCTCGCCCAGCTCCTCGAACGCCCCCGCCTCCCGCGACAGCACCAGCACGCACCCCTCGTCGGAGACGACCGGCACCTCCTTCGCGACGAGGTTCATCCCGTCCCGGATCGGGTTCACCAGGGCCACGTCCGCCAGCCGGTACGCCGCGAGCGAGCGCGCGAAGTCGTCCTCGACATGCAGCAGGACCGGCGTCCAGCCCGGCGTCCCGTACCGCTCGTTGATCTCGTCGGCCAGCCGCCGCACCTCGGCCGTGTACTCCCGGTACACGGCGAGGTCCTGCCGGGACGGATACGCGAACGCGACATGCACGACCCGCTCCCGCCACTCGGGCCGGTCGTCGAGGAGCTGCCGGTACGCGAGCAGCCCGCGCACGATGTTCTTCGACAGCTCGGTCCGGTCGACCCGCACGATCGTCCTGCGGCCGGCCCCGATCTCCTCGCGGAGCACGGCCATCCGTTCCCCGACATCGGCCCGGTGCGCGCGCTCGCGCAGGAAGTCGGCGTCGGCGCCGAGCCCGTGCACCCCGACGACGGTCTCCCGTACGGCGCCGGGGCCCTCGTCCGCGGAATGCCGTACGACGAGGCGGCCGTCCTCGGCCGCGCCCGCGAACGCGACCCCCTCCGGGTCCGCCTCCCCGGCGCACCGTACGAACGCGTCGGCCCACCGCCGGGTGAGGAACCCGAGCCGGTCCGCGCCGAGCATCCCGCGCACCAGCCGGGCGCGGACGTCGTCGGGCAGCATCCGGAAGTACTCCGGCGGCGCCCACGGCGTGTGCGAGAAGTGCCCGATGCGCAGATCGGGCCGCAGCTCGCGCAGCATGCCCGGCACCAGGCACAGGTGGTAGTCCTGGACGATCACCACGGCCCCGTCGGCCGCCTCCTCGGCGAGCGCCGCCGCGAACGCGCGGTTGTACTCCTCGTACGACGCCCACCGGCGCCGGAACCCGGTGTCGAAGACCGGCTCCAGCGGGGTCTGGTAGAGCATGTGGTGCACGAACCACAGCACGGAGTTGGCGATCCCGTTGTACGCGTCGGAGTGCACGTCGGCCGGGATGTCCAGCATCCGCACGCCGGGTTCGCCGACGCCGCGCCGTACCGCCTCCCGGTCCCCGTCACCGAGTGCCGAGCACACCCACAGGGCGCCGGCGTCCGGTCCGATGGCCGAGAGCCCCGACACCAGACCGCCGCCGCCGCGTTTCGCGTGCAGGGAACCGTCCTCGTGCACCTGGTACGAGACGGGACCGCGATTGGAGGCGACCAGCACGGTGGGGGCTGCGCTGTCTGACGTAGTGGCCATAAGCCCAGACCTAGCCCGCCGGACGGGGGGCCAAACGTATGGTCACTCACACTGTGCGCGCGTGCACACCGTGCCGGGGGGAACAGGGAACAGCGCTCCCGCCGGCCGGCGGCGGAGAGGACGACGGCCGCGGCGGGGCGCCACGGCAGGGCGGCGCGCCGCCCGCCCCGCCGGGCGGCACCCCGCCCCCGTCGTCAGGCGACGCGCCGTTCCGCGTACTCCTCGATCTCCGTGATCGGCGGACGCTCCTCCGTGTCCACCGAGTACGTCCGCGCCTCGAACCCGTCCGAGCCCCGCTCGAACTGCGTGAGCGACGGCCGGATCAGATGCCCGCGGGCCAGCCGCAGCTGGGCGGTGCGGTAGATCGCGGCGGCCATCCGCCCCAGCGCCTGCCCGTCCTGGTGCCGGTGCTTGCGCACCCCCACGTCGACCTGGGCGAGTGCGTCGAGCCCGACGAGGTGCAGCGCGTCGACGAGCATGCCCAGCTCGACGCCGTAGCCCACCGGGAACGGCAGCCGCTCCAGCAGGCGGCGCCGGGCCGCGTACTCGCCGCCGAGCGGCTGGACGAAACCGGCCAGCTGGGGCCAGTGCATGTTGAGCAGCGGGCGGGCCATCAGCTCGGTGACCCGGCCGCCCTGCCCGGTGGCGCCGCCGAGCGGCCGGTCGTACATGGCCTTGACCAGGTCGACCCCCGGGTCGGTGAGCAGCGGGCCGACGATGCCGGAGACGAAGTCGGAGGAGAACTCCTTCAGGTCGGCGTCGATGAAACAGACGATGTCCCCGCTCGTCACCAGGAGCGACCGCCACAGCACCTCGCCCTTGCCGGGCGCGGCGGGGATGCGCGGCAGGATGTGGTCGCGGTGGACGACCCGGGCGCCCGCCGCGGCGGCGACCTGGGAGGTGCGGTCGGTGGACCCGGAGTCGACGACGACGATCTCGTCGACCAGCGGGACCTGCTGCATCAGGTCGTGACGGATGATCGCGACGATGTCGCCGACCGTCTCCTCCTCGTTGAGGGCGGGCAGGACGACGGACACCGACTGACCCGTGCGCTGCTTCGCCGCCATGATCTGGTGGAGCGGGCGATCGGTCACGGACCAGGAGCGGTCGTTCAGCCAGCGCTCGGTTTCTTCCAGCACAGTCTGCGGCTCCTCACTGTTACGGCGTCACGGTCACACGTCGCCGTGTGATCCATCTCGCGGTTCGGACGACTATCTCAACTGTCCTGGCCGTCGGTTACAGTCTTGAACAACGCGGATGACCATCGCATGTCCGAGGTCTCCGGCGTTCACAACCGCATAGCGCTCATCCAGAGGGGCAGAGGGACACGGCCCGGTGAAGCCCCGGCAACCCCCCTACGACCGGTCTCGGGATCCAGGAAAGATCCATGACGAGGCTGCCGGCGAGGGAAGGTGCCAAATCCGTCTCACGGCGAAGTGCGCCGTGAGGAAGATGAGGAGAAAGGGCCTCGCCTCACATGGCTGCGCAGACAGTTGCTGGTACCACGGAATCCGGCGTCGACCTCGGCCCCGCCGCCGCCCTGAGCTGCCGCGAATGCGGTCACCGCGTCCCGCTCGGCCCGCTCTTCGCCTGCGAGGAGTGTTTCGGCCCGCTGGAGATCGCCTACGACTTCTCGTCCTACGACGCCGAGGAGCTCCGTAAGCGGATCGAGGCGGGACCCGCGAACATCTGGCGTTACGCGCCGCTGCTGCCCGTCCCCGCGGACGTCGCCGACAAGCCGAACATCAACCCCGGCTGGACGAAACTCGTCAAGGCCGACCGGCTCGCCCGGGAACTCGGTGTGACCGGCGGGCTGTACGTGAAGGACGACTCCGGCAACCCGACGCACTCCTTCAAGGACCGCGTCGTCGCCCAGGCGCTGGAGGCCGCCCGCGCCTTCGGCTTCACCACGCTCTCCTGCTCCTCCACCGGCAACCTGGCCGGCGCGGTGGGCGCGGCCGCGGCCCGCGCGGGACTGCGCTCGTGCGTGTTCATCCCGCACGACCTGGAGCAGGGCAAGGTCGTCATGGCCGCGGTCTACGGCGGCGACCTCGTCGGCATCGAGGGCACCTACGACGACGTGAACCGCTTCTGCTCCGAGCTGATCGGCGACCCGGCGGGCGAGAGCTGGGGCTTCGTCAACGTCAACCTGCGGCCGTACTACGCGGAGGGCTCCAAGACCCTCGCGTACGAGGTCTGCGAGCAGCTCGGCTGGCGGCTGCCCGACCAGATCGTGGTGCCGATCGCGTCCGGCTCGCAGCTCACCAAGGTCGACAAGGGCCTGCGGGAGCTGATCGAGCTGGGTCTGGTCGAGGACCGGCCGTACAAGATCTTCGGTGCGCAGGCCGAGGGCTGCTCGCCGGTGTCCACCGCGTTCAAGGCGGGGCACGACGTCGTACGGCCGCAGAAGCCGAACACCATCGCCAAGTCGCTGGCCATCGGCAACCCGGCCGACGGCCCCTACGTCCTCGACATCGCGCGCCGCACCGGCGGTGCCGTGGAGGACGTGACGGACGCCGAGGTCGTCGAGGCGATCAGGCTGCTGGCGCGTACCGAGGGGATCTTCGCCGAGACGGCGGGCGGGGTGACGGTGGGCGTGACGAAGAAGCTGATCGACGACGGCGTCCTCGACCCCGCGCTCACCACGGTCGTCCTCAACACGGGCGACGGCCTCAAGACCCTCGACGCGGTGGCCGGGACCGGCCTGACCGCCACCATCCGGCCCACCCTGGACTCCTTCCGAGAGGCGAACCTCGCATGAGCGTCACCGTCCGCATCCCCACCATCCTGCGCACCTACACCGGTGGCCGGGCCGAGGTGCCGGCCGAGGGCGCGACCCTCGCCGAGGTCATCACCGACCTGGAGAAGAACCACACCGGCATCGCCGCCCGCGTCCTGGACGACCAGGGCAAGCTGCGCCGGTTCGTGAACGTGTACGTCAACGACGACGACGTCCGTTTCGAGCAGGGCCTGGAGACCGTGACGCCGGACGGGGCGGGCGTGTCGATCATCCCCGCCGTCGCGGGCGGCTGAGCCCCCGGAGCGTCCCGCGCCGAGCCGTACGCGTTACCTACGGTAACGCCGCTCACGCACCGTTCACCCGATTGCCTCCTCCGTGAGAGAAACGGAGGAGGCAATTCAGTTGGGTTAGACGCGGTAGAGTTGGGGAACGCGCTCCTGATCTTCGGAGCGGAGGCCCTCGCGGCCCGCTGGGCGAACGGCAAGAAACAGCCAAAGTGTGCGAGCCTTTTAAGCCTTATGCGCCATTTATGGGGCCCGACTTGCCCTGAATTCGGGCGAATTCTCGGGAGATTCCCGACCGGTCATGCCCAGATTTCTCGTCCAGTTGACCTGTTGCACAGGGCAGTTGGGCAGATACATTCGGCCGCGGTCGACGCGTTCCGGCGCACGCCCCCAATCCATGGGGGGTGAGGTCTGACCCGGATCCGCGAGGTGTGGATCTGTGCAAGGGCCAGTAATAGGGGAGTTAGGCATGGCTCAGGGCACCGTCAAGTGGTTCAACGCGGAGAAGGGGTACGGCTTCATCGCGGTCGACGGTGGTGCGGACGTCTTCGTCCACTACAGCGCGATCCAGATGGACGGCTACCGCACCCTGGAAGAGGGTCAGCGCGTCGAGTTCGAGATCTCGCAGGGCCAGAAAGGCCCGCAGGCCGATATGGTCCGCCTCACCGCCTGAACGTCTTCCGCCTGTTTTTCTGCGAAGGGCCCGCACCCTCCTGGGTGCGGGCCCTTCGTGCCGCCGGGGGCACGGGCCGGTGCGGTCCGGGGCGCGGGTCGAGGGCTGTCCGGGGGTGGCCCGAGGGTTGTCCGGGGGTGGTCCGGGGCGGTTCGAGGGCGGACCGGAGATGGTCTGAGGATGGTCCGAGGACCGTCCCGGGGCGGCCCGCCGGGCGTTCGCCGGTGGCTGAGCCGCGACCGACCCTCCCCCAAGGCGCTTGCACTCGGCAGGGCCGAGTGCTAATCATTGGCGTTAGCACTCTGAAGGTGAGAGTGACAACGAAGGACCGGGTCGGTGAGGCCCGCAGGCCGCGTGGGGCAAGGAACCACAGGCCGGCGAGCCGTCCGTCGCGGGCGCGGGCGCGGTCCGAAGGAATCACCCCCAGTCCTGGAGGGACCACTTCACATGGCCAAGATCATCGCGTTCGACGAGGAGGCGCGGCGCGGCCTCGAGCGCGGCATGAACCAGCTCGCGGACGCCGTCAAGGTGACGCTCGGCCCCAAGGGCCGCAACGTCGTCCTCGAGAAGAAGTGGGGCGCCCCCACGATCACCAACGACGGTGTGTCCATCGCCAAGGAGATCGAGCTCGAGGACCCGTACGAGAAGATCGGCGCCGAGCTGGTCAAGGAAGTCGCCAAGAAGACGGACGACGTCGCCGGTGACGGTACGACCACGGCGACCGTGCTCGCCCAGGCCCTGGTCAAGGAGGGCCTGCGCAACGTAGCCGCCGGCGCCAACCCGATGGCCCTCAAGCGCGGTATCGAGAAGGCCGTCGAGGCCGTCTCCGCCGCCCTGCTGGAGCAGGCCAAGGACGTCGAGACCAAGGAGCAGATCGCCTCCACGGCCTCCATCTCCGCCGCCGACACCCAGATCGGCGAGCTGATCGCCGAGGCCATGGACAAGGTCGGCAAGGAAGGCGTCATCACCGTCGAGGAGTCGCAGACCTTCGGGCTCGAGCTCGAGCTCACCGAGGGCATGCGCTTCGACAAGGGCTACATCTCGGCGTACTTCGCCACCGACATGGAGCGTATGGAGGCCGTCCTCGACGACCCGTACATCCTGATCGCCAACTCCAAGATCTCCTCGGTCAAGGACCTGCTCCCGCTGCTGGAGAAGGTCATGCAGTCGGGCAAGCCGCTGCTGATCATCGCCGAGGACGTCGAGGGCGAGGCCCTGTCGACCCTGGTCGTCAACAAGATCCGCGGCACCTTCAAGTCCGTCGCGGTCAAGGCCCCCGGCTTCGGCGACCGCCGCAAGGCGATGCTGAACGACATCGCCATCCTCACCGGCGGCGAGGTCATCTCCGAGGAGGTCGGTCTCAAGCTCGAGAACACGACCCTCGACCTGCTCGGCAAGGCCCGCAAGGTCGTCATCACCAAGGACGAGACCACCATCGTCGACGGTGCCGGCTCCTCCGATCAGGTGCAGGGCCGCGTCAACCAGATCCGCGCCGAGATCGAGAACAGCGACTCGGACTACGACCGGGAGAAGCTCCAGGAGCGCCTGGCGAAGCTCGCCGGCGGTGTCGCGGTCATCAAGGCCGGTGCCGCCACCGAGGTGGAGCTCAAGGAGCGCAAGCACCGCATCGAGGACGCCGTCCGCAACGCGAAGGCCGCGGTCGAGGAGGGCATCGTCGCCGGTGGCGGCGTGGCGCTCATCCAGGCCTCCTCGGTCTTCGAGAAGCTCGACCTCGAGGGTGACGAGGCGACCGGCGCCCAGGCCGTGAAGCTCGCGCTCGAGGCCCCGCTGAAGCAGATCGCCGTCAACGCCGGCCTCGAGGGCGGCGTCGTGGTGGAGAAGGTCCGCAACCTGACCCCGGGCCACGGCCTCAACGCCGCGACCGGCGAGTACGTCGACCTGGTCGCCGAGGGCATCATCGACCCGGCGAAGGTGACGCGCTCCGCGCTGCAGAACGCGGCCTCCATCGCCGCGCTGTTCCTCACCACCGAGGCCGTCATCGCCGACAAGCCGGAGAAGGCCGCCGCGGCCGCTCCGGGCGGTATGCCGGGCGGTGACATGGACTTCTGATCCGGCTCACGGATCGGACCGTCCCGCTGACGACGAGGGCGGCACCCCCTGCCACATGGGGGGTGCCGCCCTCGGGCGTTCCCCGGGAGGCTTGCCCCGCCCGGTCCCCGGGTGTCCCGGATCACAGCGTGACGTCGCCGGTGGGAGGAATGCGGCCGCAGTCGTGTGGAGTTGGCACTTGATGCGTATGCACATACCGTTCGGTCGACCGCCTACTCCCGAGGAGCCCCCTCCTGTGACCGTCACCACGACCTCCGAGTCCCGCGCCGCCCGGATCCTGTCCCGGCCGATCGGGATCAACGGCCTCACCGTCCCCAATCGGATCGTGATGGCCCCGATGACCCGTCAGTTCTCCCCGGGCGGCGTCCCCGGTGAGGACGTGGTGTCGTACTACGCCCGCCGGGCCGCCGCCGGAGTCGGACTGATCGTCACCGAGGGCACCTACGTCGGCCATGACTCGGCGGGGGAGAGCAGCCGCGTCCCGCGGTTCCACGGCGAGGAGCAGCTGGCGGGCTGGGCGAAGGTCGCCGAGGCCGTGCACGCGGCGGGCGGCACCATCGTGCCGCAGCTGTGGCACATCGGCATGGTCCGCAAACCGGGCCGCCCGCCCTTCGCCGACGCGCCCGCCGTCGGCCCCTCCGGCCTCCGCCTCGACGGCACCGACGGCACCGACGGCACCGACGGCACCGGCAGGGCGATGACCCAGGGCGACATCGACGACGTCGTCGCGGCCTTCGCCGCCGCTGCCGCCGAGGCCGAGCGCATCGGCTTCGACGGCGTCGAGCTGCACGGCGCCCACGGCTATCTCGTCGACCAGTTCCTGTGGTCGGGCACCAACCGGCGCACCGACGCCTACGGCGGCGACCCGGTGGCCCGTACGAAGTTCGCGGCGGAGATCGTCGCCGCCGTGCGCGCGGCCGTCTCGCCGTCCTTCCCGGTGATCTTCCGCTTCTCGCAGTGGAAGTCGGACAACTACGACGCCCGGCTCGCCGAGTCCCCCGAGGAGCTGGAGGCCGTGCTCACCCCGCTCGCCGCGGCCGGTGTCGACGCGTTCCACGCCTCCACCCGCCGCTACTGGCTCCCCGAGTTCGACGGCGCCGACCTCAACCTCGCGGGCTGGGCCAGGAAGCTGACCGGCAAGCCCACCATCACGGTCGGCTCCGTCGGCCTCGACGGCGACTTCATCCGCGCCTTCGCCGGTGAGGACGCCCCGCTCAAGGGCATCGACGACCTCCTCGACCGCTTCGAGCGCGACGAGTTCGACCTCGTCGCCGTCGGCCGTGCGCTGCTCCAGGACCCGGAGTGGGCGGCCAAGGTGCTCTCCGGCCGCTACGACGAGCTCAAGCCGTACGACGCCGCCGCGCTGCGGACCCTCAGCTGACGCGCCGGAACCCGGCGGGCCCCGCCGGGTTCACAGGTTGCCCATCGGCTCTATGTCCACCTGCACCGGCGTGCCCCACACGCGCAGCACCTCGTAGTCGGTGAACTCGTGCACCAGCCGGTAGGCCATCGCCGGTCTGGGGCCGCGCCGCTGGGCGGCCAGATACAGCTCCGCCTCGTGCCGGTCGCGGCGCGGGGTGCCGCACAGCTGCCACTCCTGCCCGTTCCACAGCTCCGGCAGCCAGCGCTGCTGGGGCTGCGGGTGGTGGCCCCGGACGCCGTAGCGTGACGGCGCCGGGCCCTCCGCGGCGTGTCCGGCGGGGCGGGGGCCCGGGTAGCCGCCGGACAGCTCCGAGCGGCGGGCGGCCCTGCGCCGCGTCTCGCAGAGCAGGCACAGGTCGGGGGCGGCCTCGTCCACGGGACCGTTGGGGTGCTCGGCGCAGCGGGTGGTCGGGACGGCGGTCGTGACGGTCTCGTCCAGCATCTCCAGGGCGCGCCTCAGGTCCGTCCTGATCTCGTGCAGCTTGCTGTCGGCCGTGGTGGCGGCGAGGGCGTCGCCGTGCTCCCCGAGAAGACGGAGCGCACGGCCCAGGGTGGTGGCTTGGGCGTGATTCACCGTTCCACCGTGACACACGGGACTGACAATCGGCGGCGACGGCGGCCCAGGGACCTCTGGGAGGGGCAGCGCGGTCCGGGCCGGTGGTCTCCGGCGGGAACCGGGGCGGGCCCGGAAAGGGACTCCGGGCGGGTCCGGCCGGTGCGGTGGCGGGCCGTCGGCAGTGTGGCGGCCGTCCGGTCCGGGCCGGGGGCGTGGGACTCGGAGGCCGCGGTGCCGGGGAACGGCCCGGGTGTTCCGGGGAGTTCCTCACGGGGGTGGTGACGGTGCGTCGGAGGGTGCGGCCGCCGGGGTGGTGGCGGGGTCGGCCGGCGTGGGCCTGGTCGGGGCGGAACCGGTGGTGGCGGGGACGGGCGGGGCGGAGCCGGGCGGGGTGCGCAGTGCCGGGAGGGCGTAGGTCGCCGCGAAGCCGACCAGGTAGGCCGTGAGGAGGCCGCCCGCGTAGACCGCCGCCGTCAGGGCCAGGCCCCTGTTCCCCGCGAGCAGGGGGAACAGGGCCCAGCCCGACGGGCCGATCGCCGTCGCGCCGACCCTGTCGCCGGCCATCGCGAACGCGCCGAGGAAGGCGCCGCCCGCCGCGCCGCCCGCGCAGGCGGTCAGGAACGGGCGGCCCAGCGGCAGGGAGACGCCGTAGATCAGGGGTTCGCCGATGCCGAGCAGCCCCGCCGGCAGCGCCGACCGGATGGTCGTACGGATCGAGACGTCGTGGCGGAGCCGCACGTACACCGCGACCGCCGCGCCGACCTGGCCCGCGCCCGCCATCGCCAGCACCGGCAGCAGCACCGTGTAGCCCTGCTGCTCGATCAGGGTGGCGTGGAGCGGGATGAGGGCCTGGTGCAGGCCCAGCATCACCAGGGGGAGGAAGAGGCCGCCGAGCAGCAGTCCGGCCAGGACACCCGTGGTGGACAGCAGCCGGTCGGCCGTGGTGCCCACGGCGGAGGCGGCGGCCCCGGCCGCGTACATCAGGCCGTAGAGCGTGGCCAGTCCGGCGACCAGGACGGTGACGGTCGGGGTGACCAGGACGTCCAGCGCCGCCGGGACCCGGCCCCGGCACCACTTCTCGACGTACGTCGCGAGCAGCGCCGCCGCCAGCGCGCCCAGGACGCCGCCCTGGCCGGGGGACAGGTGCGTGCCGAACGCCGTCACCTTCGTCACCCCGGGGAAGACCACCACCGCCGCGACCGCGCCGCCCAGCACGGGCGTCCCGCCGAACTCCCGTGCCGTGCCCAGCCCGACGAACACCGCGAGCAACGCCATGAACGCCGACGCGATCGCGCCGAGGGCCGGGGTGAGGCCCGGCAGCCATCCGGCGTTCAGCAGCAGGCCGTTGAGGCCGGCGAGCACCCCGCAGCCGATCAGGGCGGGGATGAGGGGCACGAAGACGTTCGCCACGCGGCGCAGGGCGGACCTGAGCGGGGTGGCGTTGCGCCGTCGCCGGTCCGCCCGCCACTCGGCCCCGCGAGCCGCCAGTGCGGCGGCGGCCGTCGTCCCCACCGCGTCCGGGCGCTCTCCCGCGGCCGGGTGCTTCCCCGCCGCGTTCGGGTGTGTCCCCGCCGTCCGCTCCTCGTCCGGCAGCAGCCGCTCGAACTCCCCGGTCACCCGCGCCACCGCCCCCGGCCCGAGCACGATCTGGAGGGTCCCGTCGCCCCCCGCCACGGTCCCGAGCACCCCCGGCAGCGCCCGCACCGCCGCCTCGTCCACCCGGGACGGATCCGTGAGGGCGAGACGGAGGCGGGTCATGCAGTGGGCGGCGGAGACGACGTTCGCGGGGCCCCCGACCAGGGGCAGCAGCGCGGCGGCGATGACGGCGGGTTCGACGGTCATCCACCGAGCGTGCGGGTCAGCCGCCCGCAGCCGCCAGCGCGGCGCGCAGATGACCGCCGGACTCCACCAGAAGGCGGGCGGCCGTCGGGCCGTCCACCCCCGCGAGGACGCACAGCACGGCGTTCTTCACCTCGCCGTCCGTGGCGGCGAGCGCCCGTTCGATCTCGTCGTCCGGCGCGCCCGTGGCGAGGGCGACGATACGGCGGGACCGGGCCCGCAGCTTGTCGTTGGAGGCGCGCACGTCGACCATCAGGTTCCCGTACGTCTTGCCGAGCCGGATCATCGTGATCGTCGACAGCATGTTGAGGACCAGCTTCTGGGCCGTCCCCGCCTTGAGGCGCGTCGAACCGGTGAGCAGCTCCGGTCCCACGACGACCTCGATGCCGTGCTCGGCGGCGGCCCCGAGCGCACTGCCCGCGTTGCAGGCCAGGCCGACGGTCAGCGCGCCCAGCGAGCGGGCGTACCCGACGGCGCCGAGCGCGTAGGGCGTACGGCCGGAGGCGGACACGCCGACCACCGTGTCGCCGGCGGTGAGCCCGAGGGCACGGAGGTCGTTCTCCGCGAGCTCCCGGGAGTCCTCCGCCCCCTCCACCGAGGTGACCAGGGCGTCCGGGCCGCCCGCGATCAGCCCGACGACCTGCCCGGGGCCGGTGTTGAAGGTGGGCGGGCACTCCGAGGCGTCCAGCACACCGAGCCGTCCGGCGGTCCCGGCACCGGCGTGGACCAGCCGTCCGCCGTGCGCCATCCGCTCGGCGATCGCGTCGACGGCGGCGGCGATCTCGGGCAGCCGCGCCGCGACCGCGGCGGCCACCCCGGCGTCCTCACCGTTCATCAGCCGGGCGATGTGCAGGGTCGGCAGCGTGTCGATCTCGGCGAGCTCGGGCCGGAACGCCTCGGTGGTGAGCGACTCCAGCTCGGTTCGGAGGTCGTGAGGGTGGGACGTGGAGGTCATGGGGCGGCTCTCTCCGGTGACGTTGCCATGAAGGTCGGACGAGGTGCCGACACCGGTCGGTGCGGCGGCCCTCGGGGGCGCGGGGCCGTGTCGATCTGCGGCTCCGCCGCGTGGGCGCGAGGCCCCGCCGGGTGGACGCGGGGCACCGCGACGCGTCCGCGGGTCCCCACGACATCAGGCCCTGCGGTCTACCGCACGGCGCGGGCGTGCCCGTGCCGGTGGGCCAGCGCCTCGTAGGACGCGGCCAGCGCGGGACCGGCCCGGTCGTACGTCCGCTGCGTCACCCCGATGAACAGGCAGTCCACGACCAGGAGCTGACTCGTCCGGGAGGACATGGCGGCCGGGCGCAGTTCGCTCTCCCGTGCGGTGGACGTGGTCAGCACATGGTCCGCGTACCGGCCGACGGGCCCGTCGGGCCGTCCGGTGACGGCGACCGTCGTGGCCCCGCGCTCGAAGGCCGCCCGCAGCGGTTCGATGACGTCGCCGGTCGAGCCCGAATGGGTGATCGCGACGGCCACGTCGCCCGAGCGCAGCTGCACGGCGTTCGTGACGGCGAGGTGCGGATCGCTGTGCGCCTGCGCCAGCAGCCCTATCCGCAGCAGCTTCTGGGCGAGGTCCTGGGCGACGAGCCCGCTCGCCCCGACGCCGTACACGTCGATGCGCCGGGCGGCGGCCAGCGCGGTGACGGCGGCGCCGAGCTGCGCGGTGTCGAGCCCGGCGGCGGTGTCGGCGAGGGTCTGCTGCTCGTCGTAGGCGAGCTTGGCGACGACGTCGGCGAGAGGGTCGTCCACCGCGATGTCGGTCGTCAGGGCGGGAGCGCGCCCGGACTGCTGGTGCGCGGCGAGACCGGCGAGGGCGAGGCGCAGATCGCGGTAGCCCGGGTAGCCGAGCAGCCGGGCGGTGCGGACGACGGTGGCCTCGCTGGTGCCGGTGAGCTCGGCCAGACCGGTGACCGTGAGGGCGGCGCAGCCCGCCGGATCGCCGGCCACGGCCTCGGCGACGCGCTGCATGGAACGGGTCATGGAGGGGGCCAGGGTGCGTACTTTCGCGGCGAGGGCGGCGGGCGCGGGAGGCGTCGCGAAAATTTCCTTCACGTCCTGGGTCACCTCTGGAAGGTATTTTCCGTGCCGCTTCCGGTCAAGACCGCGCACAATGGCACCATGAACGACGTCACCCGTCTGGAACAGGCCCTGCACGCCGCCCGCGCCCTGGTGCTCGCCGACCTCGTCGCGGGCCGGGTCTCCCAGGCGGACGTGGTGTCCCTGGTCGAGGACTCGGTGGCGCAGCGCCGCTGGTGGGTCGAACAGTGGCCGGACGGCGCGTCGTACGTGGCCGGGCTGGTCGCGCAGGACGTGCAGGACGCCCTGCGGGAGCGGTACGGCCGCTGGCCGCTGTGCCCGGTCTGCGGCACCGGCGACCCGCACGCCCTGGAGGTCGAGCCGGAACTCGGGCCCGATCCGCACTGGGTGTGCCACCAGGCGGGTGTGAAGGTGGCCGCGCTGGGGTCGCTGTACGCGACGGACGGCCGAGGATGACGTGATCTATATCGACCCGCCCAGCTGGCCCGGCCACGGCCGGCTGTGGTCCCATCTGGTCAGCGACGTCTCGTACGACGAACTGCACACTTTCGCCGAGACGTTGGGCGTGCCCCGGCGGGCCTTCGAACGGGACCACTACGACCTTCCGTCGCACCGTTACGCCGACGCGGTCGCCGCCGGGGCGGTGGAGGTCCGCAGCCGCGAGGTGGTGCGGCTGCTGCACGCCGCCGGACTGCGCCGCCCGAAGCACGGCCACCGGACGCCGTAACTAGTGCCGCGGCAGGCAATGTTTGCCCGTGAAGGAGCGGCGTCCGGTGCGTGCTCTCTGGGGGTCCCCCCTGCTCGAAGAGCTTGGGGGAGTGCCGGCCGGAAGTCCTCGTACTGGATGTACTCGGGCTTCCGGCCGGTGCGGCGAGTGGGGGTCCCCCCTGCTCGAAGAGCTTGGGGGAGCGTGCCGGGCGTCGCGACGGGGCGAACATTGCCTGCTGCGGCACTAGCTTTCCTCGCGCCGCAGTTCGTAGGCGAACAGGTCCTCGTCCTCGCCCGCCTTGCGGAACCCGGCGCGGGAGACGACGGCCTGGGACGGGCGGTTGCCGCGCTCGACGGTCGCGAACAGCGTGCGTACGTCGTCCCGTTCGAGCGCCCAGCGGGCCAGGGCGCGCAGCGCCTCCGTGGCGTACCCGCGGCCGCGGGCGCCCTCGACGAGGTCGTAGCCGATCTCCACCCGCCCCTCCTCGTCCGGCGCGGAGTGGAAGCCCATGCTGCCGATCGCGTGCCCGTCCTCGTGCCGTACGAGGACGAAGGCGCCGAACTCGGGCCGGTGCACGCCTGCTTCGTACGCCTTCACCAGCATCCCGGCGGCGTCGCGCGTGCCGGGGTACGGGCCGCCGGTGAGCCATTCGAAGCCGCCGTCGCCGCCCTGGGCCAGGTCCCGTGCGGCGAGGGGCCGTACGCCTTCGAGGGTGAGGCGTTCGGCGGGCAGCACGAGGTTGTTGTGCCAGTGCCATCCGGTGACCGCCGCCCGGCCGGGCAGTTCGCCGCGCCCGGTGGCCCACAGCAGGACCGGCCAGGGCGCCGGGCCCGGCCGGACGTGCGGGAAGAGCGACTCCAGTACGCCCTCGGCGAGTTCGGCGGAAGGCTCGTAGGGCAGGCCGAGACCCTCGGCGATGTCATGGGTGTGCAGCAGCACCTCGGCGACGCCCATCGCGGCGAAGCCGGTCCGGTCGGCGCTGCGGAAGGGGAAGGGATGGAAGGCGCGCGCATGGCGCGGGGCGGTGCGGACGGCGGCGGCGAGGAGGGCGCCGGTCGTCGTGATGACGTCCAGGACACCGGCGTCGCCGGTGGCGTCGTCGAGGGTGATGCCGAAGGGCACGTGGGCGTGCTGTGCGCGGCCCGCCAGCCGTCCGGCGTAGGCGATGAGATCGTCCGCGATGTGCAGGGCCGTCCGCAGACAGTCCCACTCCAGCCGTCCGGCGCGGACCCGTGCCCAGTCCGGCCGTCCGGCGTCCGCCGTACGCAGCAGCGCCACGCACCCCGCGACCGCCTCTTCCACCTGCTCCCCGCCCATTGCACGCATGAGCCGCACCCTAGGACGCCGGGTCCGTCCCGGTCGACAGCATTTCCAGTTCGGACCGCAGGTTGTGACGGGCGGTCGCCTCCCACTCCCGCCGCCCGTACGGCGTCCGGAACAGGCGGGGCAGGGCGAGGAGTTGCCGCAGGACCGCGCTGCGCCCGGCGCGGAAGGCGGCGTCGGGGACGAAGGCGTACTCCTGGCGGACGGCGGCGGTGTAGGCGGCGTAGCCGGAGGGCGGGGCGGCGAGGACCGCGAGGTCGGCGTCGCAGAGCACCTCGCCGTCCGGGTCGCCGGCGGCGGGATCGTGGGTGACGGTGAGCCGCACCAGCCGGGCCACCTCGGCGGTCCGCTCCGCCGGGACCCCGGCCTCGGCGAGGGCCCGTTCGGCTAGGCGGGCCGAGCGCTCCTCGTTCTCGGAGCGGTCGGGCCGGTACACCGCGTCGTGGAACCAGGCGGCGAGCCGTACGGCGTCCGGGTCGGCGGCGTGCCCGGCCAGGGTGTCGATGTGGTCGAGGACCGCGGTCAGGTGGGTGAGCGTGTGGTAGTGGCGCTGCGGTTCCTGCCAGCGGGCCAGCAGGTCGTCGGCGTACGGCGCGGGGTCGGGGCCGCCGCCCGCCCCTTCCAGGGCTCGGGACCAGCGGGCACGGAGGGCGTCGGGATCGGCCATGGGGCCATTGTCGCGCGGGGCGCGGGGCGCGGGGCGCGGGGCGAGGTGTGTGGGGCGGCGGGGTGGCGGGGCGGGGCGTTCGGTGTGCGGTGGTGAAGGGGTGGTGGCCGGTGTGTCCGGGCGAGTCCTGGCGGCCCTCTTGCGCGGGCAGGCTAATCTGAATTGGACTAGACCTCTAGTAGACATGTATAGACCAGTAGCCGCCCGAAGCCGAATCCCGATGAATGGGGTCCCATGAACCAGCGTGCAGTCCTGGAGGTGATCGCCCTCGACACCGAGGACGCCGTCGCCGCCCAGGCCGGAGGCGCGGACCGCCTCGAACTCGTCACCGACATGGCCGCCGACGGGCTCACCCCGCCGGCGGACACGTTCGCCGCGATCCGCGCCGCCGTGGACATCGATCTGCGCGTGATGCTGCGGCTCGCGGACGGGTTCGCCGCGGGCGACACCGGGCTGCTCGTCGGTGTCACCCGGGAACTGCGGGCGGCCGGGGCCGACGAGTTCGTGCTGGGCTTCCTCGACGCGGACGGCGGCCCCGACCTGCGGGCCGTGGAGCGGGTCGTGGCGGAGCTGGACGGCTGCCGGTGGACCTTCCACCGCGCCATCGACCGGGCCGCCGACCGGGACGCGCTGCGGCGGGCGCTCGCCGGGCTGCCCGGGCTGGACACCTACCTCACGGCGGGCTCGGCGGACGGCGTCGACACCGGGCTGCCCGTCCTCCTCGCGGAGGCCGCGCGGGCGGGTGAACCGGGGTACGCCCAGCAGATCCTGGTGGGCGGCGGGCTGCGGCTCGATCATCTGCCGGTGCTGCTCGACGCGGGCGTCGACGCGTTCCACATCGGCGGTGCGGCGCGGCCCGGGGGCTGGGCGACGGCTGTGTCGGCTCGGCTGGTGGGGGAGTGGCGGGCCGTGCTGGACGGGGAGGGGTTCGCCCCCGCCGCCCTTTCCCGTCCCGTCACGGGGGCGCTGCCCCCGTACCCCCGCTCCTCGAACTCCCCCATAGGGGGTACCCCCAGGAGGGGCTGACTTCAGCCCGTCCGGCGTTTGAGGACGAGGCCCGTCCAGGGCCGGGAACGGGAAGGGGCGGCGGGGGCGAGGAAACCCCGCTCAGACCTCGCACCCGCCGAGCTGCCGCGGCAGCGGGTCCGTGTGGGTGATGATCAGGCCGGAGACCGCCCGGGTCAGGGCCACGTACAGGCGGCGCAGCCCGGTGCGCTCGTCGGGCTCCGCCGCCACGACCGCCGCCGGCTCGTCCAGGACCACGTAGTCGTACTCCAGGCCCTTCGCCAGCGACGCCGGGATCAGGGTGAGACGGGTGTCCTGCGTGGTCTCCTCACCGGGGGAGAGGTAGGGGATGTTTGCCGCGGTCAGCGCCTCGGCGAGGGCCGGGATCCGCGGGTCCGCGGCGATCAGGCCCGTCGAGCCCTCCTGCGCCAGGAGTTCCCCGCAGGCGGCCAGCACGGCCGCCGTGCCCTCGGCCCGGCGCACGTCGAAGAAGCCCGGGTTGTCGCGGATGGAGGCGACCGGGGCCAGACCGGGCGCGATGTGCGGGAGCAGCCGTGAGGCGTACGTGATGACGTCGGTGGGGACGCGGAAACCGGCCGTCAGCTCCTCCACCACGCCGTCCGTCTTGCCCAGGTGGCCCAGGGCCTCCGCCCAGCTGCGGGTCGCCCACGGCGTGGTGCCCTGCGCCAGATCGCCCAGGACGGTCGCGGAGCCGGTGGTGCAGCGGCGCCCCACCGCCCGGTACTGCATGGGCGAGAGGTCCTGCGCCTCGTCGAGGACCACATGGCCGAGGGAGTGCGTGCGCTCCACCAGGTCCCGCGCCTCGTCGACCAGCACCGCGTCGGCCGCCGACCACCTGGCCGACTTCACCGAGCGCACCGGCTTCGGCCAGCGGACCGTCCGCTGCTCGTCCTCGGTGAGGATCCCCTCGGCGTGCGCGGCGAGGAACTCCGCGTCGGTCAGCAGCCGCAGCACCAGCCTGGCCGGGTCGACGGGCGGCCAGATCTGCTTCACGGCGGCCTTCACGGCGGCGTTGCGGGCGACCGCGTCCTGCACCCGGTCGTCCGGTGCCTCGCCCGACCGTTCCATCTGCACCAGCACCGCGTGCGCGATCCGCTGCGGCAGGGCCTCGCGGGCGGCGCCGTAGCGGATTCCGCGGTCCAGCAACTCGCGGACGATGCGCTCCAGTTCGTACGCCGCAACGCGCCAGCGCCGGGAGCCCCGTACCACCACGACCGGCTCCGTCGGCACCGTCACATGCGAGACGACCGCCCGCCGCAGCACCTCCGCCATCCGCGCGTCGCCCTTCACCGTCGCGGCCGCCGTACCGTCCGTGCCGCGGATCTCGACGTGCGCCACGAGATCGTCCACCGTCGCCTGCCGCACCGTCAGCTCGCCCAGCGCGGGCAGCACCTGCTCGATGTAGTGCAGGAACGACCGGTTCGGCCCGATGACCAGCGTGCCGGTGCGGGCCAGCCGCTCCCGGTGCGCGTACAGCAGATACGCCACCCGGTGCAGCCCCACCGCCGTCTTCCCGGTGCCGGGCCCTCCCTGCACGCACACGGTCCCGCCGAGCCCGCTGCGCACGATCTCGTCCTGCTCCGGCTGGATGGTCGCCACGATGTCCCGCATCGGGCCGACACGCGGCCGCTCGATCTCCTGCTGGAGCAGCTTGCTGGTCTTCGCCGACTCCTCGGGGTCGGACAGGTGCTCGTCCTCGTACGCCGTGAGGTCGCCGCCCGTGTAGCCGAAGCGGCGGCGCAGCGCGACGTCCTGCGGGTCCTTCTTCGACGCCCGGTAGAACGGCTGCGAGACCGGCGCACGCCAGTCGATCACCATCGGGTCGCCGTCCCCGTCGTGCACATGGCGCCGCCCGATGTAGAACCGCTCGCCGTCCGCGCCCTCCGCCTGCTCCGCGCCCGGGGCGTGCAGATAGTCGAGCCGGCCGAAGAACAGCGGGGTGTCGCTGAGGTCGGCCAGCGCCTTGATGCGCTCGTCGATCTGGCGGGAGAGGACCGCGGCGTTGACCCAGTTCGCGGTGACGTCGCTGATGTCGAGCGCCTCCACGTCCTCGCGCATGGCGCGCAGCGCGGCACGGGAGGAGGCGAGATGGGCACGCTCACGGTCGAGCGGACCGGCGACGGGCGGGGAGGAGGGCAGGGGGGAGGGCAGGGGGGAAGGGATCGGGGCGGGCGCGGACAAGGGTGTGCCTCCGGAAGAACCAGGATCTGCGGCGGGCGCGGCGGGAGGGCCGCGCGGGACGGGCACGGACGCGGGGTGCGCCGCGTGCGCCGGACAGCCGACCGGTTTCCGTCCGGGCGGCGGCACTCCCGGGGGGAGGCGGGCAAGAGCGGAGATTCTAAGCCGCCGCGGCAGACCGACGCCAACGCTTTTCTCCGAGGCGGTTTCCGTCCGCCCGGCGGCCGCCCGGTCCCCTAGGGGACGTACCCCCCGTCCCGGAAGGACCGCCTCACCCGGAAGAGGTACGCCGGTGGCCTCCCGGTTCGCCCTGCGGACCGATGCCGTCCTTATGCCGCGAAACGCACCATGGAGACATGAGTGCAGCCACCCTTCATCCAGCCCACCCGGCCCCGGCCCGCCCGTCCGGCGCCACGCCCCTGCACGGCGGCCACCTCCACCGCCTCGGCGACGTCCTGCACGCCGTGCGCGTCTACGCGGGCGCCGCGTTCCGCGTCGTGATCCTCGGCGAGTACGGCGAGGAGGCCGGCGTACGCCGCAGGTGAACCCCGCGGCCGGCGGACGGGGGCGCCCCCGCCGCCCCGGCCCTCCGCTCGGCTCTTCGTTCAGCTCTCCGCGAGGAGGTCGTCGGCGTCGACGATGCGGTACGCGTAGCCCTGTTCCGCCAGGAAGCGCTGGCGGTGGGCGGCGAAGTCCTGGTCGATCGTGTCGCGGGCCACCACGGAGTAGAAGTGCGCCTGATGCCCGTCCGCCTTGGGCCGCAGCACCCGCCCGAGCCGCTGCGCCTCCTCCTGGCGTGACCCGAAAGTGCCCGACACCTGCACGGCGACCGTCGCCTCCGGCAGGTCGATGGAGAAGTTGGCCACCTTCGACACCACCAGCACGCTGATCTCGCCCTCCCGGAAGGCGTCGAAGAGCTTCTCGCGCTGCGCGTTGGTCGTCTCGCCCTTGATCACCGGGGCGTCCAGATGCTCGCCGAGCTCGTCGAGCTGGTCGATGTACTGCCCGATGACCAGGATCTGCTGCCCCGCGAACCGCCGGACGATCGCCTCGGTCACCCGGCGCTTGGTCGCGGTCGTGGCGCAGAAGCGGTACTTCTCCTCCTGCTCCGCCGTCGCGTACGCGAGCCGCTCGGAGTCCGTGAGGTTGACCCGGACCTCCACGCAGTCGGCGGGCGCGATGTAGCCCTGCGCCTCGATCTCCTTCCACGGCGCGTCGAACCGCTTGGGGCCGATGAGGGAGAACACGTCGGACTCGCGGCCGTCCTCCCGGACGAGGGTCGCGGTGAGGCCCAGCCGGCGGCGCGCCTGGAGGTCGGCGGTGAACTTGAAGACCGGCGCGGGCAGCAGATGCACCTCGTCGTAGACGATCAGCCCCCAGTCCCGGGAGTCGAACAGCTCCAGGTGGGGGTAGATCCCCTTCCGCTTCGTCGTCAGCACCTGGTACGTGGCGATGGTGACGGGGCGGATCTCCTTCCGCGTGCCGCTGTACTCGCCGATCTCGTCCTCGGTCAGCGTCGTCCGCTTCACCAGCTCGTGCTTCCACTGCCGCGCCGAGACGGTGTTCGTGACCAGGATGAGCGTCGTCGCCTTCGCCTGCGCCATCGATCCGGCGCCCACCAGCGTCTTGCCCGCGCCGCAGGGCAGCACGACGACGCCGCTGCCGCCGTGCCAGAAGTTCTCCACGGCCTGCTTCTGGTACGCCCGCAGCGCCCAGCCGTCCTCGCGCAGCTCGATCGGGTGCGCCTCGCCGTCCACGTACCCGGCGAGGTCCTCCGCCGGCCAGCCCAGCTTCAGCAGGGTCTGCTTGATCTGCCCGCGCTCCGAGGGGTGCACGAGGACCGTGTCCGGGTCGATACGCGCCCCCACCAGCGGGGCGATCCGCTTCGAGCGCAGCACCTCCTCCAGCACCGGCCGGTCGGTGGTCGTGAGGACGAGTCCGTGCGCCGGGTGCTTGCTGAGGGTCAGACGGCCGTAGCGGTCCATGGTCTCGGCGATGTCGACGAGCAGCGCGTGCGGTACGGGGTAGCGGCTGTACTGCACCAGCGCGTCCACCACCTGCTCGGCGTCGTGCCCGGCGGCGCGCGCGTTCCACAGGCCGAGCGGGGTCACGCGGTAGGTGTGGATGTGTTCCGGGGCCCGCTCCAGTTCGGCGAACGGGGCGATCACCCGGCGGCAGTCGTCGGCCTGCTCGTGGTCGACCTCCAGGAGCAGAGTCTTGTCCGACTGGACGATCAGAGGACCATTCACGCGCGAGCACCCTTTCGCTGTGACCGGACCCGGCAGCGTCCCGGCCGACTCTCCAGTGTGCCTCACCGGCCGCGCGGGGCGGGGCGGGTGGGGGGAGAGGTGTGCGGGGCGTGCGGTCCGGTACCGGCCGGCGTCAGCTGTCAGCTGTCAGCCGGCCGCCGTCAGTCGTCCGCCGGCTCCGCGACGCCCGTGATCCGGTGCAGCGGGTACGTGCGTACCTCGTCCGCCGTGTGGTCGTACGCCGTCACGAAGCCGCCCTCGACCCGCACCGGCGCGATGACGCGCCGGCTGGCCGCCCCCTCCGCGTTGACGTACCCGATCCACACCGTCTCGCCGGTCAGCACCGCCGCCTGCACGGTGGCCAGGGTCTCCGCGGCGCTGGTGCGCGGGAGTTCACCGGTCACGGCGGCCACGGCGGACGCGGATCCGGACGTGCCGCTGCCGCCGCTCGGCCTGAGCGGGGCGGTCGCCGCCAGATCGCCCGCGCGGATCGCCCGGACGGCGGCGGCGAGCAGCGGCGCGTCGGGTACCGGCGGGCCCTCCGGCACCGGCTCGGGGGCCGTGCGGGGCGGGGTGCGGTGGGCGAGGGCGCGGGTGATCACGACATCACCCTCGGCCGACTCGGCGGCGGGCGCGAAGCCCATCGCGCGCAGCCCGTCGAGCAGCGCGGCGGGGTCGGCCTGTGCCGCCAGCACGGTGGGCGCCAGCCGCCGCAGCCGCAGGCCCGCCGAGCGCTTGTCGGCGAGGATCTCGCTGAGCAGCGCGTCGTCGTCGCAGCGCACGTACGCCGAGGCCGCGCCGACCCGCAGATGGCCGTGCTTGCGGGCGACGTCGTCGATCAGATAGGCGAGCGGCTGCGGGACGGGGGTACGGGAGTGCGCGGTGAGGAAGTCGTGCAGGTCGGAGGCGGTACGGCCGGCGTCGAGGGCCCGCCGTACGGAGCCGGGAGTGAACCGGTACACGGTCGCCCCGCCCTTGGACTCCACGTCCGCGAGCACCGCGAGCACCTCGGCGAGCGGCCGCCGGAGCGGGCCGGGGGCCACGGCGGTGAGGTCGGCCTGGAGCAGCACGTGGTCCAGCGGTTCGGGCAGCAGCGGCGCGAGCAGCCGGGCGGCGGACGCGGTGGCGGTGGCCTGTTCGGCGGCGGAGAGGGGGGCCGCGGCGGTGGCGGGCACGGGGGAAGGGACGGGAGGGAGGGGAGGGTGCGGGTGGTGAGTGTGGTGGTGGAGGGGAAGTTTGTCGCCCGGCCCCGCGCCCGGCCCCGTCCCCGGTCCCTGGGCTGCTCCCGGTCCGGTGGGGTGCGGGGCGTGCGCCGCCTCGCTCTGCGGGGGTTTCCCGGCGGGTGCCGCCGCCCCCGCACCGAGCAGCGCGCGCCCGTGGGCGGAGAGCGCGCCCCGCCCCGTGACCCCCAGGAGTTCCGCCTCCGACAGGGTCCACCGGGCCAGCCGTGACCGCAGATCCTCGTCCCGGCGCCCGCCCTGGCCCTGGCCGGGGCCGTAGCCGTAGCTCTGCCCCTGACCTTGGCCGTAGCTCTGCCCCTCCCCCTGTGCCTGGCTCTGCCGGGAGCCGCGCGGCGGGCGCTCCCAGCGCAGGCGGTCCAGCACCGACTCGGTGGTCGGCGCCGTCCCCTCGGGGAGCCCGGCGAGGAGGGACAGCACCCGGTGCCGTACCTCCGGCGCCGCCGACCGGTCCAGTCCCGGCCCCAGCGCCGACAGCGCGCGGTCCTTCGCGTCCCGTCCGCCCACCAGGCCCGCCGTCCGTGTCGCCGTCAGCCATGCCTGCGCGAGCGGGGCCCAGCGTTCCGCGGGCGGACGCTCCAGCCACTCGTCGTAGGCCGGGGTCGCCGCGTACCGTTCGTCGGCCTCGCCGTCGGAGGCCAGCAGGCCCGCCGCGTGGGCGAGTTCGACCCAGAAGGCGGCCACCGGCTCGGACAGGCCGAGGGCGACGGCGGTCCGCTTCAGATCCCGCACGCTGAGCCCGCCGGCCCGCAGCACCGCGGGACCGCCCTCGTCCCAGTCCTTCAGCAGCTCCTCGACGGTCGCCAGCGCGGTGTACGCCTGCCCCGCCGCCGTCGCGTCCACCACCTCCGGCCGGTGCTCCGCCCCCGGCTCCACGGCGGGCGGCACCGGCTCGGGCATGCGGTGCGCGCGGCCGCCGCGCAGATGAAGGGCCACCTCGCGGGGCAGGACGACGGTGCCGGGCGCCGTCGGCAGCAGCAGCCCCCGGTCGAGCAGCCAGCGCAGATGGGCGGCCGGATCGGCGGTGACCTGGCCGTACGGCGGTCCCCACAGCAGCCGCGACAGCACCACGAGTGACTCCTCGGGCGCCTTGGCGAGCAGCGCGGTCATACGGGTGCGGTCCGTGAACAGTGCCGCCAGCGACTCCGTCGCCGAGACCGGGTCGTGGGTGGAGGGCAGCCCCGCCGCCGTCAGGATCTCCTGCACCCGGCCGGGTGACATCCCGCCGGCGGCCTCCCGTACGGTCGGTCCCAGCCCCGTCGGGGAGACGTGCGCCCCCGGCCCGCCCGGCCGGGCCGCGGCCGACGGCGGTGCCAGCAGCTCACGGGCGGTGCGCACCAGCCGCAGCCGGTCGTCGCCGCCCCACACCAGTGCCTGCTCGCGCAGCGTGCCGAGGGCGCGGGGCAGCGCGGCGGCGACGACCGGGTCGCCCTCGTCACCGGCGAGCAGCCCGAGCAGTTCCCCGTACGCCGCCGGATCCGCGGCCACCGCCAGCGCCTCCGCCGTCTGGAGCGCGAACCGGTCCAGCCGCTCCAGGGCCCGGACGACCGAGGCCCGCGTACCGGCGCGGGTGGCGAGCTGGGTGAGATCGGTGGGGACGGGGGTCATCAGATCGGGGCGGCTGCGCAGGAGCGCGGCGAGGGAGGTGTCGTCGCGTCCACGGAGCGACTCCGCCAGGGAGCGGGGGGCTGACTCGGCCTCGGTGCTCATTCGACCCACGGTAGCGGGTGTTCTCGTACATGCTTCCGTGCCCGGCCGAGGCGCGCCCACCCCGCCCGCGGTCCGGCCCTTCGGGCGTGTCGGCGGCCACGGACCGGACATACCGCCGTACCTGCCGCCGGACGCGGTACCGTCGTCGGACTGGGGTAATCCAACGCAGCCGCCCCGGAGGGGACTTCGTGGGGATCGAGAGCGACCAGGTCGTCTACGAGTATCTGAGCCGCGTCGGCGACGTGGCGCACCAGCGGCAGCTGCCGTCCGCCACCCGGATGCGGCTGGTGTCCGGACTGCGCGACGAGATCGACCGGCGCCGTGCCAGGGCGGTCGTGGACAGTCCGGCGGCGGTCCGCCGCATCATCGACGGCCTCGGCAGCCCGGACGACGTGGTCACGGCGGCCGGGGGCGCGGCCCCGGCCTTCGTGCCGCAGCCGCCGGTGACGGCCGTACCCGTGCAGCGGGAGCGGGACGGCGAGGCCGCGTTCGGCACGGGACCGGTGACGGAGACCGCCGGGGACGGCACCCGCCCGAAGGGCCTGCGCCGCCTCGTCCCCCGCCCCCGTCCCCGGGACGGCGAACCGGCCCCGGCCGTCCCCGCCGACCGCCCCACGCCTCCGCACCTCGCGGGCCCGGACGAGGCGGGGACGCGCAGCGCGGTGCCCGCCGACTGGTGGCGGGCGGAGAACACCCCCTTCTCGGTGGGCGACGGAGTCCCGGGCTTCGTCGGCGGAGTGGAGATCCCGGACCTGCTGAAACGCCCGCAGGGGCCACCGGGATCACCGGCACCGGGGGCCGCGGGGAAAGCGGCGGTGCCGGAGCCGAAGGACCCGGCGGCCCCCGCCGTACCGGACGGGGCGGCACCGGCGGCCCCCGCCGGCACCCCTCGCCGCCGCCTGCGTCTCCCCGTCCTCCCGCGCGGTGGTGCGGGTGGCTGGAACAACCCGCTGCTGCTGGTCGCGGCGGCCCTGCTGGTCGCGGGCGCCGTGCTCGGCAACCTGATCGCGCTGGTGCTCGGCTGGCTCATCGCGTGGGGCTCGCGGCGGCTGACGCAGAACGAGACCAAGTGGGCGGTCATGGGCGTGCCGGGCGTGGCGGTCGCCGCCGGGGTGGTGTGGCTGTGGGGCCGCGGCGCGGGCCGCTGGGGCGACCCGATCGCCCAGGGCCACCTGAACGACGCGGTCGCCCAGACCTGGCCGTGGATGCTGCGGGCCGCGGCGATCGGCTCGGCCCTGTTCCTGGTCTGGCGCTCCCAGCGCCGGAGATGACCACCCACCCGGCGGAACGCCGTCCGGCGCCGGACGGGGTTCCGGGGCCTGGGACAATGACCGATATGGCCTCCGCGATCCCGCCCGTCCCGTCCGCGTCGCCCGTCCCGTCCGCGTCGACCGTCCGGTCGTCCCCGGGTGACCGTCCCGCCGAGCCGCCCGCAGGGCTCACCGTCGGGTTCGACCTGGACATGACCCTGATCGACTCCCGTCCCGGGATCCGTGCCTGCTACGTGGAGCTGGCCGAGCGGACCGGGACGTACGTCGACGCCGATCTGGTGGTGTCGCGGCTGGGGCCGCCGCTGGAGGACGAGCTGGCCAACTGGTTCCCCGCGGAGCGCATCGAGGAGGCCGCGGGGCTGTACCGGGAGATGTACCCGGCGCTCGCCGTGACCGCGACGCCCGCGATGGCCGGGGCGCACGAGGCGATCGCCGCCGTACAGGCGGCCGGCGGGCGGGCGATCGTCGTCACGGCGAAGTACGAGCCCAACGCCAGGCTGCACCTGGAGCACCTCGGCATCGCTGCCGACGCCGTGATCGGCGACCTGTGGGCCGAGCGGAAGGCGGTGGCGCTGCGGGCGCACGGCGCGGACGTCTACGTGGGCGACCACGTCGGGGACGTACGCGGTGCCCGTACGGCCCGGGCCCTGTCGGTGACGGTGGCCAGCGGCCCGTGCAGCGCGGCGGAGCTGCGGGAGGCGGGCGCGGACGTGGTCCTGCCCGACCTCACGGCGTTCCCGGAATGGCTCGCGGCCTACCGGAACGCCGCCTGACGGGCTCCGCCTACCGGGACCCCGCCTCCCGCGCCTGCCGGCGTCCCGCCGCGACCGAGCGCAGCACCCCCGCGCCGGCGACGAGGAAGCCGACGCCCATCAGCATGCACAATCCGAACATGTATGCCGGAAATGGTTTCGTGCCCAGGAAGAGCGGGGTCACGGTGACGAGGGTGGCCACCGCACCCGCGAAGAACACGATGGCACCGGCACGGATCAGCCCGTCACCGGCCATGGCGGAATTCGTTTGGGTTTTGTCACGCACCGGACCAGGGTAGTTCCCTGCACGAGAGAACAACCGGGCAACGTCTTGTCAGCGGCCCGGTGACCATTAGCCTTGGACCGGCGGGTCGTGGCGGCCCGCCCGACTGGTGTCAAGAGCCGTTTCCCGAAGCAGTTTTCCGACGAGTACGAGGACGAGGACGGACGTGCCTACCGGCAAAGTCAAGTGGTTCAACGTAGAGAAGGGCTTCGGCTTTCTCTCCCGTGACGACGGCGGGGACGTCTTCGTCCATTCCTCGGTTCTCCCCGCCGGAGTCGACTCCTTGAAGCCGGGACAGCGCGTGGAGTTCGGTGTGGTCGCCGGGCAGCGCGGTGACCAGGCGCTTTCGGTGGTCCTGCTGGACCCGACGCCGTCCGTCGCGGCCGCCCAGCGCAAGAAGCCGGACGAACTCGCCTCCATCGTGCAGGATCTGACGACCCTTCTGGAGAGCATCACCCCGAACCTGGAGAGCGGCCGCTACCCCGACAAGGCGTCAGGGAAGAAGATCGCGGGCCTGCTGCGGGCGGTCGCCGACCAGCTCGACGTCTGACCGCCCGCGTTCCGCCGTGGCCGCCCGCGTTCCTCCGTTCAGGGGAAGACGAGCGCGTCCGGGCCGAGGGGCGGTACGAGTCCCTCGGCCGCCGCTCGGCCGAGCAGCCCGCGGATCGCGGCGTAGCCGTCCGCGCCCAGCTCCTCGGTGAACTCGTTGACGTAGAGCCCGATGTGCTGGTCGGCGACGGCGGGATCCATCTCCTGGGCGTGCTCCATGACGTACGGCCGGGCCGCCTCGGGCTCCTTCCAGGCGGCCCGTACGGAGGCCCGCGCGGTATCGGCCAGCAGCCGCAGCGTCTCCTCGCCCAGCGACCGTCTGGCGATGATCGCGCCGAGCGGGATCGGCAGCCCGGTGGTGCGTTCCCAGTGCTCGCCCATGTCGGCGAGCTTGTGCAGCCCGTAGGTGCGGTAGGTGAAGCGCGCCTCGTGGATGACGAGGCCCGCGTCGACCTTGCCGTCCCGGACCGCGGGCATGATCTCGTGGAACGGCATCACCACGATCTCGCCCACCCCGCCGGGCAGGGTGTCGGCGGCCCAGAGCCGGAAGAGCAGATACGCGGTCGACCTCTCGCTCGGCACCGCGACCGTCCGGCCCGTCAGGTCGGTGTCGCCCTCCCGGGTGAGCACCAGCGGCCCGCAGCCCCGGCCCAGCGCACCGCCGCACGGCAGCAGGGCGTACGTGTCGAGGACGTACGGCAGCACGGCGTACGACACCTTCAGCACGTCGGACTCGCCGCGTTCCGCCATGCCGTTGGTGATGTCGATGTCGGCGAAGGTGACGTCGAGGGCGGGGGCGCCGGGGACGCGGCCGTGCGCCCAGGCGTCGAAGACGAAGGTGTCGTTGGGGCAGGGGGAGTAGGCGATCCGGAGCGGATCGGCCGGCCGCCGCGTGATGCCGCTGCCGGGGTCGGCGAGGTCGGCGGGGTGGCCGGTGTTGTCAGGGTTGCCGGGGCTGCTAGGGCTGCTCATGGTTGTTCCAACTCTCGACCACGGGTGTGAGCTTCCCGAAGGCGGCGGTGAGGGCGGTGAGGGCGTCGCCGATGCGCCAGGCGGCGCGGTCGCGGGGGCCGACGGGGTTGGAGACCGCGCGGATCTCGGCCACGGGCACCCCGTGCGCGGCGGCCGCCTCGGCGATCCCGAAGCCCTCCATGCCCTCGGCGAGGGCGTTCGGGTGGCGGGCGCGGAGGGCGGCGGCGCGGGCGGCGGTGCCGGTGACGGTGGAGACGGTCAGAACCGCTCCGACACGGGCTCCCATGACCCCGGCGAGGTCTCGTACGAGTGAATCCGGCGGACGGTGGGTGACGGTGCCGAAGCCCAGGTCGGTGACCGGCACGAATCCGTCGGCGGTCTCGGCGCCCAGGTCGGCCACGGTGATCTCGTCGGCGACGACGAGGGAGCCGACGGGCGCGTCCGGCGGGAAGCCCCCGCCGATCCCGGCGCAGACCACCAGGTCGTAGGGAGCGCCGCCGAGGGCCGCCGCGGTGAGCGCCGTCGCGGTGGCGGCGGCGGCACGGGCGGGGCCGACTCCGGCGGCGAGGAGGTCGTAGGACGTGCCCGGGGACGTACGGCCGGACGACGCACCGGCGATCCGGTGGAGCACGATGCCCGCACCCGCACCCTGGTCCCCGCCACTGCTCCCGTCGCCGCTTCCGCCTCCGCAGGGGACCTCACGCCTCGCCGCCCCCGGGAACGCCCGTGCCACCGCGTCCCGCTCGGCGGGCACCGCGGTGGCCACGAGGACACGCACCGGCGCTGCGGGACGACCGGTGGAACGCGCTGCGCCGGGCCCGGCGGCGTGCGTTGCGGCGTGTCCGGCGGACGTGGTCAGGCGTCCTTCTTGAACTTGAAGGACCACAGCCCCTTGGTGGTCTTGTCGCCCGCCTTGACGGACACCAGGGTCGAGTTGCCGCTGGCGCCGTACTGGGCGTTGAAGAACACGCTGCCCGGGATGGTCCGGTACGTCTTGGTGCTGGAGTCGGTGAGCGCCTGGCCGTTCATCAGGATCGTCCAGCCGCTGTCGGCGATCTTCGGGTCGACGCCGAAGCGCACCGTCGCGTCCGGGTCGACCGTGATGGACTTGATGCCGGTGTCCTTCAGACAGGTCGTCAGCTCGGCCGTCCTGAGATCGCCGCCGTCGTTGTAGCAGGAGGCCTCGGTGTGCACCGAGCTCGTGCCGACGGTGATCGTCGCGATCGGGGTCGGCTTGTCGCAGGCCGACAGGACGAGCAGTCCGGCGGACACGGCACCGGCGGCGGCGACGATACGGCGGCGTCGCGCGACGCGTGATACATCAGCGGCTTCGCCGCGGGGCAGGCTGGTCATGGCGGAAGGCTATCGGGCACCTTCCGCGCGCCGCCCATGCGGGGTACGGCGTGCCCTCCCGCGTCACCGGACTGCGCCGTCCGCGCGGCGGACCCCGCCGTCGGGTCGTGCCGACGGCGAGCAGGTCGTGCCGTCGGGTCGCGCCGACGGCGGGCCGGTCACGCCACCCGTGAGCGGGGCGTGCCGCCGTGCCGGGCGGAGGTCAGCAGCCCGCGCACGGTGGTCAGCCAGCCGACGGCGACGATGAGGGCGGCGACCGACAGGCCGAGCGTGCCGTTGAGCGGCATGACGATACCGACGGCGCCCCCGAACACCCACGCCATCTGCAACAGCGTCTCGGAGCGGGCGAAGGCGGACGAGCGGACGTGCTCGGGCACGTCCCGCTGGATCAGCGCGTCCAGGGACAGCTTGGCGAGCGCCTGTCCGAACCCGGCGACCGCGGCGAGGCAGGCCACCAGGAACGCGCCGAAGAACACGGCGGCGGTGATCGTGGCGCCCAGCACCAGCGCCACGACGGTCACGATGATGATCTCGGGCGCGCGGGACCGCAGCCAGGAACCCACCGCCGTGCCCAGCGCGTTGCCGGTGCCCGCGGCGACGGCGACCGTGCCGAGGGACACCGCGGCACTCTGGCCGGTCATGGGGTGCTCGCGCAACAGAAAGGCGAGGAAGAAGATCAGGAAGCCGGTGAGGCAGCGCAGGGCGGCGTTGGCGCCCAGGGCGTGGGTGACGGCGAGCCCGACCGTACGCAGCCCGGGCCGCCTGACCGGCTGCCGGTGCGGGCCGTGCAGATGCTGTTCGTCGGCGGCGAGCAGGGCGACGTCCTCGCCCTTGGCGGAGTCCACCTTGGACGGGAGGAAGAAGGACAGGAACGTACCGGCGACGAAGATGACGAAGGCGCCGTAGAGCGGCCAGGCGTCGCCGACGGTGTGCAGCAGCGCCCCGACGGGCGCGGCGATGCCGGTGGCGAGCAGCCCGGCGAGGGTGACCCGGGAGTTGGCCTTCACGAGGGAGAAGCGGGGCGGCAGCAGCCGGGGCACCACGGCGCTGCGGACGACGCCGTACGCCTTCGACGCCACCAGCGCCCCGAGCGCCGCCGGATACAGCTCGATGCTGCCGCTGGCGGCGGCGCCGGAGATGATCAGCGCGAGGAGGGCACGGGCGAGCATGGACGCGGCCATCGCGGCGCGGCGGCCGTGCGGGAGGCGGTCGAGGAGGGGGCCGATCACGGGGGCGAGGACCGTGAACGGGGCCATGGTGATGGCGAGGTAGAGCGCGACACGGCCGCGGGCCTCGTCGGTGGGGACGGAGAAGAAGACGGTGGAGGCGAGGGCGACGGTGATCATCATGTCGCCGGCGCCGTTCACGGCGTGCAGCTCGATCAGTTTGCCGAGCCCGGACTCGCCCGCGCCGTGGGCGTGGGTCGCGCGCCGGATACCGCGTACCGGGAAGTGCAGGACACGCCCGACGGCGCGGACGGCACCGCCGAACCGGCCCGATCCGCCGCCCATGCTGCGCCCCCTCACCCCGCCGAGCCCGGCGGCGCCCTGGGGGTACCTCGCGGCTGCCACGACGTTCATAGTGCCCCGCGAGGGCCGTCGATAGTGCGGTTACCGCGCGGATGGAGGCGTCGAATGTGCGCGGGGGGCGGGGGAACCGCACCCGGACTCGAAGGAGACCGGACCGAGACCGGACCGAGACCGAGCCGGTACGGCAGGCCCGCGACCCGCCCCGGCCCGGCCCACGACCCGGCTCACGGGCCGCCCGCGGGAGGCCTCCCGGACGAGGGTCCGGGGCCGGGAAAGGGGCGGGAACGGAGCCGGAAACCACCGCCGCACCCCCTCTCCCCCCTTCGGATGTGTCTCTCGGTACCCATGGATGTACACGTCGGTGTAGGCCAGGCGTCGCTGAACAGGTAGCGTGCGTATCTCAGCCATGCCGCAGAATGGATGGCAGAGGTGCGCCCGAGTGCGAGTGGGCGCGGACGTCGACGCGGTCCCCCGGTCCGCTCCGTCCGCCACCGCCGCCCGAGGCAGCCGCACCCGAGTGACGGCGTAGGAGAGAAGCGATACCTGTGAGCGCAGCGAGCACGCGAAGCCGCACCCCCGACCGCCTGTGCGCCGAGGCCGTCGACCTCGCCCGCTCCGCAGCCGAGGAGGCGGCGGCGCCAGGTGTCGTGGGCGAGCATGCCGGGACCACCGTCGAGGGCGACCGTGTGGTGACGCATTTCTTCGAGTGCAAGGAACTCGGCTACCGCGGCTGGCGCTGGGCGGTGACGGTGGCGAGGGCGTCGCGCGCGAAGGTGGTGACGCTGGACGAGGTGGTCCTGCTCCCCGGCCCCGACGCCCTGCTCGCCCCGGAGTGGGTGCCGTGGAGCGAACGCCTGCGCCCCGGCGACATGGGCCCCGGCGATCTGCTCCCGACCGACGCGGAGGACCTGCGCCTGGAGCCCGGCTACTCGGGCGAGGACGAGCCGGCGCCGAACGCCCCCGTCTCGGAGGAGATGGCGCTGCTGGCGGAGGCGGAGGACGCCGAGGTGTCCGCCGGCACCCCCGCACAGCTGCCGGTCGTCCCGACCCGGGGCTCGATCGCGGCCGTGGCGGAGGAACTGGGACTGCGGCGCGCCCGGGTCCTGTCCCGGTACGGCCTCCACATCGCGGCGGACCGCTGGGAGGAGGGGTACGGCGCGAAGACCCCGATGGCCCAGGCGGCCCCGGCGACCTGCGTCAGCTGCGGCTTCCTGGCCCGGATCGGCGGCTCCCTGGGCCAGGCGTTCGGCGTGTGCGCCAACGAGTTCTCCCCGGCGGACGGCCGGGTGGTCTCCCTGGCCTACGGCTGCGGCGGTCACTCGGAGGCGGCGGTCATGCCCAGGCCCCCGCAGCCGCCCCCGCCGGTCATCGACGAGACGAGGGTCGACCACTTCCCCCTCCGCCCGTCCCCGGACTCCGGCTCGGTCCCCCCGTTCCCGGACGAGGCTTCGGCGGAACTCGGCCACGCGTAGGGGCGGTCGTCGGGATCAGACGTCCAGCGGAAGAGGGGGCTGCTCGGCGGCCGGCCCCAGGTAGGTGTACTCGGTGGACCGGGCGATCCCGACGGCGTCGAGCCGTTGACGGAAGCGGACGCGGAAGTGGACGTTGTCCCCGAGGACCGGCCGCATACGGAGCAGTTCCCCAGGTTCATCGAAGTGGACGTCGTAGGCGGGTGCGTTCTTCGCCGTGCCCGTCTTGACCTTGATCCAGCCGCTCTCGCGCAGTTCCGTGATGCGACCTGAGATGATGATCTCCTGGTCGCGGGGAGAGGTCTCGCGGAGCTGTTCGATGTGGTGACGTCCGCGCTCCGTCAGCTGCGCCCGGCGCATACGGCCGTCTGCCGCGTACCACGTCATGCCCAGGTCCAGCCGGTACTTGCCCAGGGCCCGGGCCAGCCCGTCCACGGCATCGAAGAGACGCGCCCACTCGCGGATGTCCTGACCGGACTCCAGCGCGGTCAGGACTTTGGCGAGCGCGTGCATGCCCATGCCGGTCGTGGAGGGGACGGGCGCATCCAGGACGGGCGCTTCCTGCTCGGGAGGTTCCTGCGTGGACGATCGGGTGACGGGCCGCGCGTGGATGACGGTGCTGCCCACGGAGATGCCGGTCAGCTCAAGTTCGACGGGGGATCCGGCGGCGGCGGACAGAACACCTTCCACAGGGCTGAGAAGCGCGTCGCCCCACTGGAACCGGAGGGCACCTCCCTCGGCGTCCGGACCGCTCAGCCGGAGCTGCAACTCTTCTTCGAGGCGCGCGCTCGGATCGTACTCGCGCACCGCGGCCAGCCGGCTCGCCCGGTGCTCGGCCTCGATCTCCTCGGAGTCCCGGTCCTCCGTACCCATCTCTTCGAGCAGCCGTGCCCGCTTCTCCGCGGCGTGCGGATCCGCCAGCTGCTGCGCGCGACGGCGCTCACGCCAACTGCCACCGGTCGTCACAGCCGCACCTCCAGATATCCGCGTGCCGGGACGGCGCTTTCCACCGAAGGGGAACGGTCCGACTGATCGGGCAGTCGGCAACGCTGCCACCAGTCGTCCCACAATCCCCGTTCCATGAAGTATGTCCTTTCACCCGTGCTGAAGTGCTCAGGCTGGAAGACATGGGCGATGGGCCGGTAGCCGACTCGGAGTGGGGCGACGCCGAACTTTGCTGCCATGTTCTGCCGGCTCTTGAAAGCGGTGGTCAACCACTTCGACCCCGGCCTGCCGCATACCCTGGCCTCTGCCCGAAGGTCGATGAGCAGCGTCGCGTCGATGTTCCGCGGGTCCCTTTTCGCACTGACGTAGCTGCCACCGAGCCACAGCCGGTGGACCAGGACGAGCCCGTCCAGATCAGCCGTGTAGGTGTCCTCCAGATCGGCGAACCGTCCCAAGTAGGTGAGCAGCCCCTCCCACAAGGTGGCGCGTGTGACGGAATCACCGAACTCCGGTGCACCGACCAAGAGGCTGTGCGCATCCTCGAGCGAGACGGAGTACCGGCCCACGGGCAGGAACCCGTTCGCGGTGAAGGAAGGAAGCATGAGAAGCAGGTCCTGTCGGTGTCGATCGGCAGGGGCAGGATGACCCGGCTGCCGGCTGTGAATGTCATCTCACCGGTACGGTCCGGGCTTTGTCCTCGTGGTCCTCGCGGTACTCGCGGCACGGGCCGGGCCGCGGGGCGTGGGAAGGTCGCAGTCGTCGCGGTTGACGCGTCCGTACCGTTGAGCAAGCGGTGGCTCGGGGGCACGCAGGACCGGTCGGGCCGGGAACCGTTCGGCGAGGCGGTGGGCCAGGAGGGTCGCCCGACGGGAGGACTCTCGGCGGCAGGCTCCGGGGGAGAGCGAAGCGGAAGCTGGGGAGGACGTCACGTTCCAGCCGGGCGGCGACGCCGGGGGCCGGATGGGTGACGTCGTCGGCGGACAGCACCAGGCATGGTCGTGGCGGTGCAGTTCGACAAGGAAGCCGGTGACCCGCCGCATCAGTTCGGGGGCGGACCGAGCGGTCTGCGGCATGCGGGTGACCACGCGGCCGACAACGCGTTCGCGCGTGCTGCGCAGGCAGCCTTGGGCCTCCGGCTCGCGCACCGCGGCGGCGATACGGGAGGCGCGCGGCGAGGCCCTTGATGCTCACGTGGGTGCCCTGGGGCAGCGTCTGGACGTGCGCTCCGGGGCCGATCGGGAGCAGCGACAGCTCCGGTTGCTGGGCGAGGTGGTTGCCGATCACCGTGAAGCGAGTGGTGCGGCGGCTGTGGTCGTGGATCAGTCCCCCGGTGGGGTGGAGCGGGGAACGGCGTTTCGGGCGAGTGCCGCTCGCACATCGGGCCGTGGCGGGCTGGGCCGCGCTAGGGTTCTGCGTGTCCATCAGGGAGCTGTCTTCTTCCTCGTTGGTCAGGCCCTCGCAGTGGGATCGCTAGTCCCGGCGAGGGCCGACGTATGTCGGAGGGTGAGGTACTGAGCTGGTCTACGGCGCCGTGTTGCGCAGCCGCTGCTGCGCCGAGCGTAGGCCGACCAACCCGCCCCAAATCCAGCCCGATCGGCAAGTTTCACCCGCTCGAGTGAGTTTGCGGAGCGGGAGGAAGGGGCGGGTTCGGTCTGGTCCTTTCAGCCCCAAGTCCTGCGGGAAAGAAACGGCTTCCGCCACCGGAACCCGTAGGCCGGGGGCACGGTGCCGTGTTGCGACCGACGGTGGGGTGACCCGCTCTGGCGGGTACGGTCATGAGGGGAAACCGGCCTTCCGGCACGATCCACGGCTCCTACCGGGTCCCGACGGCCGGGGACTGCTCCTGGTAGAGGCGCTCACCCGTGCGTGGGGCTGGTCGCCCGTCCCCGGAGGCATGGAGGAACAGACGTGACACAGCGCGATGCGGACGAGCGGCCTGCTATCGCCGCTGCCGTCGTCGTGGACGAGGGGCGTGTGCTGATGGTGCGCCGCCGGGTCGGGGAGGGACGGCTCTCCTGGCAGTTCCCGGCCGGAGAGGTCGGGCCTGGTGAGGCCCGCGAGGATGCCGCTGTGCGGGAGACCCGGGAGGAGACGGGGCTGACCGTGGCGGCCGTGAGGCCGCTCGGCGGGCGGGTCCACCCGATGACGGGCCGGCTGATGTCGTACACGGCCTGCGAGGTGCTGAGCGGTACCGCCCATGTCGCCGATACCGAGGAACTGGCCGCATGCGCCTGGGTTGCCCACGACGAGATCCCGCACTACGTGCCGTACGGGCTGTTCGAGCCCGTGCAGGAGTACCTCGACACGGCCCTGCTCTCCTGAGCGGATGAGGGCCGGGGCTCCGGAGCCGCCGAGTGGCTGCTGATTCTCGTGCAGGGCAGGCGGTCCTGTCCGGCCCACCGCCCCGCCCCCGCCGGACCCGCGGCGCGGGCGGTTGTCCGGGGCGGTACCTTCGTCGTCACGCCGACGATGGAGATGACCGTGAGCAAGTTCGTGCGCCCTGCCCCCGAAGGTGCGGACCCCTTCGGTACCGCCCGGCTGCGGCGTGGGGTGCTGGATGCCTGGGCGGCCGGCCCCGCCCGGTTCCGGGAGGACGCCAACGCCGAGGAGGACCTCGTCCTCGGCGGCTACCGCGACCGTCTCGTCGTCGAGCTCGCCCAGAACGCCGCCGACGCCGCCGCCCGCGCCCGGGTGCCCGGCCGGCTCCGGCTCACCCTGCGCGACGGTGTCCTCGTCGCCGCCAACACCGGCGCCCCCCTCGACACGGTCGGGGTGGAGTCGCTCGCCACGCTCCGGGCCTCCGCCAAACGGGACGATCACGAGAGCGCCGTCGGGCGGTTCGGCGTCGGGTTCGCCGCCGTGCTCGCCGTCACCGACGAACCCGCCGTCGTCGGCCGGCACGGCGGGGTGCGCTGGTCGCTCGCCGAGGCCCGGGAACTGGCCGCGGACACCGCCGCCCGGCTCAGCCCGCAGCTGGGCGAGGAGATCCGCCGCCGCGACGGCCACGTCCCCCTGCTCCGCCTCCCCTTCGCCGCCGAGGGCAGCGCGCCCGGCCCCTACGACACCGCCGTCATCCTGCCCCTGCGGGACGCCGCCGCCACCGACCTCGCCGAGCGGCTGCTGAACGGCGTGGACGACGCCCTGCTGCTCGCCCTGCCCGGCCTGGAGGAGATCGTCGTCGAGGTCCACGGCGACGACCCCCGCACCCTCGGCCGCCGGACCGACGGCGACCTCACCGTCGTCACCGACTCCCGGGACGGGACCACCCGGTGGCGGACGGCCGCCGCGCACGGCGGGCTCGCCGCCGAACTGCTCGCCGACCGGCCCGTCGAGGAACGGCTGCGGCCCTCCTGGTCGGTCACCTGGGCCGTGCCCGTCGCCGCCGACGGCGCCCCCGCCCGCCCCCGCACCAGCCCCGTCCTCCACGCACCCACCCCGAGCGACGAACCGCTCGGCGTCCCGGCGCTGCTGATCGGATCGTTCCCGCTCGACACCACCCGGCGGCACGCCGCGCCCGGCCCGCTCACCGACTTCCTCGTGCAGCGCGCCGCCGACGCCTACGCCGGACTGCTCGCCGACTGGCGCCCGGTGGGCCCGGGGATCATCGACCTCGTGCCGGGACCGCTCGGCAAGGGTGAACTGGACGGCGCGCTGCGGCAGGCCGTGCTGGAGCGGCTGCCCCGCACCGCCTTCCTCCCGCCCGCGGCCGAGCGGCCCGAGGAACCCGGCGAGCACGAGCACGAGGCCGAGGCTGAGCTGCCCGAGGCGCTGCGGCCCCGTGACGCCGAGGTCGTGGAGCAGGCGGGCGGCGACACCGTGCGGGTGCTCGCCGAGGTGCTGCCGACCCTGCTGCCCGCCGGGCTCGAGCGGCGCGTCGAACTGCGCACCCTGGGCGTCGCCCGCGTCCCGCTCGCCGACGCCGTCGACCGGCTCGCCGGACTGGAGAAGGACCCGGACTGGTGGTGGCGGCTCTACGACAGCCTCGCCGGGGTCGATCCCGACCGGCTCTCCGGGCTGCCGGTGCCCCTCGCGGACGGCCGGACCGCCATCGGCCCCCGGCAGGTGCTCCTGCCCACCCCCGACGCCGCCCGCGTCGACCCCGCCATGCTGGGCCGCCTCGGCCTCAAGGTCGCCCACCCCGACGCCGCGCACCCCCTGCTGGAGAAGCTGGGCGCGCTGCCCGCGACACCGCGCGCCGTGCTGACCACGCCCCAGGTGCGGGCCGCCGTCGCCGCGTCGCTCGACGACGAGGGCGCCCTGACGTGGGAGGAGGACACCCCGGACGCCGAGGAACTGGCGGACACCGTCCTCGCCCTCGTGCGCGACGCCGGTCTCGACCCCGGTGACGAGCCGTGGCTCGGCGCCCTCGCCCTGCCCGACGAGGACGGTGAACTCGCCCCCGCCGGTGAACTCGTCCTCCCCCACAGCCCGTTCGCCTCCGTCGTCCGTGAGGACGAACTGGATCGCGTGGACGCCGAGTTGGCTGAGCGCTGGGGCGAGCAGCCGCTCGCCGCGTGCGGGGTGCTCGCCGGGTTCGCCCTGGTCCGCGCCACCGACGTCGTCCTCGACCCCGACGAACTCGAGCCCCGCGAAGGCGACTTCGCCGAACCCGACGACGCCGGGCTGCTCGACGCCGTGGACGTGTGGTGCGAGGACGTCCTCGACCGCTTCCCCGACACCCCCGTACCGCCGGTCGCCACCGAACTCGTCGCCGTGCGCGACCTCGACCTCGTCGACGACGACCACTGGCCGCAGGCCCTCGCGATGCTGGCCCGGCCCCCGCTGCGGGACGCGATCACCGAACCGGTGCGGATCCTGCTGCCCGACGGCACCCACGAGGCCGTACGGTCCTACACCGCCTGGTGGCTGCGCGGGCACCCGGTGCTCGACGGCCGCCGCCCGGCCGGGCTGCTGGCCGCGGGGGGCGACCCGCTCCTGCGCGGCCTGTACGACGAGGCCGACGCCACCGGCTTCGACGACGAACAGGTGCTGCGCGCCCTGGGCGTCCGCACCTCGGTCGCCGCCCTGCTCGGCGAACCCGGCGGCGCCGCCGAACTCCTCGACCGGCTCGCCGACCCCGACCGCGAGGTCAGCGCCGGCCAACTCCACGGCCTGTACGGGGCACTTGCCGAACTCGACCCGGAACAGGTCACGTTGCCCGACGACCTGCGCGCCGTGGTCGACGGGCGGGTGGAGGTCGTGGACGCCGCCGACGCGGTCGTCGTCGACTCGCCCGACCTGCTCCCCTTCACCGCCGGTGTCCCGCTCCTCCCGGTCCGGCCGTCGCGCGCCGCCGACCTGGCCGAGCTGTTCCAGGTACGGCGGCTGAGCGAGTCCGTCACCGGCGCGGTGGACTCCGAGGGCTCCGAACACGGCGTACCGGAGCCCGTACGGGTACTGCTCGGGCCCCGTACCCCGGCGTCGTACGTCGAGCACGACGAACTCGTCGTGGACGGCGTGGAGATCGACTGGCGCCTCACCGACGACGGCGTCCTGCACGCCGCGACCCTGGAGGGCGTGGCCGCCGGACTCGCCTGGGCCGCCGGTCAGTGGCCCCGCCGCTTCGAGGTCGCCGCCCTCCTGGAGGACCCGTCCCGCACGGCGGAACTGGCCAGGGACCGCTGGTTCGACTGAGGGGAGAACGGGGCCGCCGGGGTGCGACACGCCCACCCGAAAACTTCCCCACGAATTCTCCCCTTCCCCTACAACCCTTCTCGCCCCTCACGAATCTGATCATGTGAGCCACAAGGCTCCACGATCATCTGGGCCCGGCAGCCCTCACGAGCCGCGTGACGACGGCTGCCGGGGCCCACCTCATGCAGGGGAACGCATGCGTATACGTGCCACTGTGGCCGCCGTCACCGGCGCCCTGGCCCTCTCCGCTCTCGCCGTACCCGCCGCGCAGGCCGTCGGCACCTCCTCGCCCAGCCACGCCGACATCGCCCGGCTCGCGCAGGCCGCGCGTCACCTGGACTCCGGCACGTCGGCGTACACCGGCTCCGTCGGCGCGGTCGGCGACCCGTACGCGCTGGACCTCACCTTCTCCAACGTGAAGGTCAACAAGGGCAAGCCGATCGTCGCCGGCATCAGCAACGCGGTGTCCGCGCCCGTGACCTACACCGTCACCCACGCCGTCGGCATCGACGTCAACGCCGGCGACTTCTACATGGACGTCGAGCTCTACCGCGGAAGCTCGTACGACGACCCGACCGGTCTGCTCATCGGCGACGACTGGCCGACGTGCACCGCCGTGTCGACGACCCAGGACACCTGCACGGGCACCATCGACATCTACCCGCACGACGACCTGGTCAACGCCGACGCCACCACCTGGAAGGCGGGCGGCTACGCCCTCGACTTCAACGGCCAGGACCCGACGGACGAGAACCTCGACATGAGCAAGGTCGGCTTCGCCTCCCAGGGGGACCTCGCCACCACCAAGCTCCAGCGCTACTCCAAGCTGACGGTCAACGCGGCCCCGGAGCCGGTGAAGAAGAACAAGACCGTCACCGTCACGGGCAGCCTGACGCGCGCCAACTGGGAGACGCACAAGTACGCCGGCTACACCAACCAGCCGGTGAAGCTCCAGTTCCGCAAGAAGGGCTCGAGCACCTACACCACGCTCAAGACGGTCACGTCGAGCTCGACGGGCGCGCTGAAGACGACCACCACGGCCACCGTGGACGGTTACTACCGCTACAGCTTCGCGGGCACCTCCACCACCCCGGCCGTCAACGCCACGGGCGACTACGTCGACGTGCAGTGACATCGCAGGACCGGCGAGACCGATGAACGACCGACGGCCCCGCGTCCCCGCCAGGGACGCGGGGCCGTGTCGTCGGTCACGACGGGCAGGGCGCCGCCGCCCCTACGCGAACCGCCGGTCCACCCACTTCCACAGCAGTTCCAGCGCCACCATCGACACCCCCGCGATGCCCACCGCGATCCACGGCATCGTCACCCCGACCAGCTTCAGGGCGAAGAAGTGCTGGAGCGACGGGACGATCAGGACCACCAGGAACGCGCCGCCCATCGCGGCCACCAGGGCCAGCCGCCACCAGGTGTAGGGGCGGGCGATGATGGCCAGCACCCACATGGAGATCAGGAACAGCGTCAGCGTCGCCGCGCTGGTCTCGGCGTCGAGCGCGCCCGGGCCCGTGTAGTGGTGCCGGGCCAGCAGATACGTCACGAAGGTCGCCACCCCGGCCACCACGCCGCCCGGGATCGAGTAGCGCATCACCCTGCGCACGAAGTGCGGCTGCGCCCGTTCCGTGTTGGGGGCCAGCGCCAGGAAGAACGCCGGGATGCCGATGGTGATCGTGGAGAGCAGGGTGAGGTGGCGGGGCAGGAAGGGGTACTCGACCTGCCAGAACACCACCAGCAGCGCGAGCAGCACCGAGTACACCGTCTTGACCAGGAACAGCGTCGCCACCCGCGTGATGTTCCCGATGACCCGACGGCCCTCCGCGACCACCGACGGCAGCGTCGCGAAGCTGTTGTCCATCAGCACGATCTGCGCCACGGCGCGCGTCGCCTCCGAGCCCGAGCCCATCGCCACGCCGATGTCGGCGTCCTTCAGGGCCAGTACGTCGTTCACGCCGTCCCCGGTCATCGCGACCGTGTGCCCGCGCGACTGGAGGGCGCCCACCATGTCCCGTTTCTGCTGCGGGGTGACCCGGCCGAACACCGTGCCCTCGTCCAGTGCCCGCGCCATCTCCGCCCGCTCCGCGGGCAGCCGGCGCGCGTCGACCGTCGTACCGCTGAGCCCCAGCTTGGCCGCCACCGCGCCCACGGACACCGCGTTGTCACCGGAGATGACCTTGGCCTGGACGTGCTGCGCGCCGAAGTAGCGCAGCGTGTCGGCGGCGTCGGGGCGCAGCCGCTGCTCCAGCACGACCAGCGCGGCCGGGCGGATGCCGTGGGCGACCTCCGGGTCGTCCAGGGGACGGGTGGCCGCGGCGAGGAGGAGGACCCGCAGACCCTGCTCGTTCAGGTGTTCGGTTTCTGTCAGGGCGGGGTCATCGGACGCCAGCAGCACGTCGGGCGCTCCGAGCAGCCAGGTGCGCGTCCGCTCGTCGTCCTCGGCGAACACCGCCCCGCTGTACTTGCGCGCGGAGGAGAACGGCAGCACGTCCAGCCGCCGCCACCCCGACGAGGGTCCGCCGTCCGGCGCGGGGAACGCCTCGACGATCGCCCGCAGGGACGGGTTCGGCCGCGGGTCCGCCCCGCCGAGCGCCCCCAGCACCCGCTGGACGTACGCCTCGTCCGAGCCGTTCAGCGCGCGCACCTCGGCGACGTCCATGCCGCCCTCGGTGAGCGTGCCCGTCTTGTCCAGGCACACGGTGTCCACCCGGGCGAGGCCCTCGATGGCCGGGAGCTCCTGCACCAGGCACTGCCTGCGGCCGAGCCGGATCACACCGATCGCGAAGGCGATGGACGTGAGCAGCACCAGCCCCTCCGGCACCATCGGCACGATGCCGCCGACCGTGCGGGCGATCGCGTCCTTGAGGTGATGGCTCTTCACCACCAGCTGGGTGATGATCAGACCGATCGCGGCCGGGATCATCATCCACGTCACGTACTTGAGGATCGTCGAGATACCGGTCCGCAGCTCCGAGTGGACGAGCGTGAAGCGTGACGCCTCCTCCGCCAGCTGCGCCGCGTACGCCTCGCGCCCCACGCGCGTGGCGGCGAACGCGCCCCCGCCCGCGACGACGAAGCTCCCCGACATGACCTGGTCGCCGGACCGCTTGAGCACCGGGTCCGCCTCACCGGTGAGCAGCGACTCGTCGATCTCCAGCCCGTCCGCCTCGACGCACTCCCCGTCGACGACCACCTTGTCCCCGGGCCCGATCTCCAGCAGGTCCCCGAGCACGATCTCCGACGTCCGCACGGCGACGGCGGCCCCGTCCCGGCGCACCGTGGGCCGGGCCTCCCCGATCACCGCGAGCGAGTCCAGGGTCTTCTTGGCCCGCCACTCCTGGACGATGCCGATACCGGTGTTCGCGAGGATCACGAAGCCGAACAGACCGTCCTGGATCGGCGCGACGAACAGCATGACCAGCCACAGCCCGCCGATGATCGCGTTGAACCGGGTGAGGACGTTCGCCCGGACGATCTCGCCCATCGACCGGCTGCTGCGCACCGGTACGTCGTTGACCTGCCCGAGCGCCATCCGCTCGGCGACCTCGGCGGAGGTCAGCCCGGTCGCCGGGGTGGTGGCGGCCGGCCGTTCGGGACCCTTGGAGTCGCCGGGACCGCCGGGGTGCGCAGGGTGGGTGAGGCGCGCGGAGCGCTGGTGTTCGAGTCCGGCGCCCGCGTCGGGGTGGGTCATGTATTCGACGGTACGTGCGGATCGGGGGCTTCACCCTGGTGAGCCCGGAAGATCCGACCAGCGGGACCGGAAGATCCGACCAGAGGACGAGAAGCGTGCCGGGGCATGCTGCCCTGGGCGTAGTCACCCGGTCGCGGCTGCCCGGCCGTGCCCGCCGCGGACGCCGTCACTCGGTCGCGGCCGCCGGTTCCTGGCCCGCGGCCCGCCGGTCGGCGTCCCGCTTGATCGCGGCGTCGCGCCGCCGGACGTAGTACACGCCGATCAGTCCGAGCCCGCCCCCGGCCAGACAGGTCCAGATCCACCAGGTGTGGCCGTGGTCGGCGTACCAGCCGTAGAACGGCAGCTGGACCAGGAAGAGGACGAACCACACCAGGGTGCCGCCGGTGATGGTGGCGACCACGGGGCCCTCCAGGGGCTCCGGCGCCTCGTGTCTGGGGGTCCACTTCGCCATGGGGACAGCTTACGAGGCCCGGGTGCCGACGATCGTTCGTCACCCGTCTCTGTGCGGCCTTGGCGCATCTCTCACCCGGATATGCAGGTGTTTTGTCTGGTTTTTGGTCGGTCTACGCGCAGAGATAGCGTTCTTCTCATCATAGGTTCATACTGAAACCGTTTGTCCCTGGCCGCTTCTGTTCGTATGAACCACCAAAGGAAACACCTTACGGAGCTCGGGGGAGCCCGTCCGGTGATGAGGTCCCGCATGTCCACCTCGGCCCCAGCCAAGGTCCCCGCCCCCGAGCAGCCCGGCGGAACGCCCGCCGGCGGCGCTCTCGACCGCTACTTCAAGATCTCCGAGCGTGGCAGCTCGCTGTCCCGTGAGGTCCGGGGCGGATTCGCCACATTCTTCGCGATGGCGTACATCATCGTGCTGAACCCGATCATCCTCGGCAGTGCGAAGGACATGTACGGGCACCACCTGAACAACGGCCAGCTGGTGACGGCCACCGCGCTGACGGCGGCGCTCACCACCCTGCTCATGGGCGTCATCGGCAACGTGCCGATCGCGCTCGCCGCGGGCCTCGGCGTCAACTCGGTCGTCGCGCTCCAGCTGGCCCCGCGGATGTCCTGGCCGGACGCCATGGGCATGGTCGTGCTCGCCGGCTTCATCGTGATGCTGCTGGTCGCCACCGGTCTGCGCGAGCGCGTGATGAGCGCCGTGCCGTACAGCCTGCGCAAGGCGATCGCCATCGGCATCGGTCTGTTCATCATGCTGATCGGCCTCGTGGACTCCGGCTTCGTCTCCCGCATCCCCGACGTCGCCCAGACCACCGTCCCGCTCCAGCTCGGCACCGGCGGTCACCTCACCGGCTGGCCGGTGCTGGTCTTCGTGCTCGGCGCGCTGCTGACGCTCGCGCTGATCGTCCGCAAGGTGCCCGGCGCGATCCTGATCTCGATCGTCGCGATGACGGTCCTCGCGATGATCGTCGACGCCGTCGCCAAGGTGCCGAGCTGGGGCCTGACCACCCCGAAGTGGCCCGGCAACCCGGTCGCCAGCCCCGACTTCGGCCTGATCGGCAAGGTCAGCCTGTTCGGCGGCTTCGGCAAGGTCGGCGTGCTGACCGGCGTGCTGTTCGTCTTCACCGTGCTGCTGTCGTGCTTCTTCGACGCGATGGGCACGATCATGGGCATCTCCGACGAGGCCAAGCTGACCGACGCCCAGGGCAACATGCCCGGCATCAACAAGGTGCTGTTCATCGACGGTGTCGCGGTCGCCGTGGGCGGCGCCAGCTCCTCCTCGGCCACCACCTGCTTCGTGGAGTCCACGGCGGGCGTCGGCGAGGGCGCGCGCACCGGCTTCGCGAACGTCGTCACCGGCGCGCTGTTCGCCGTCGCGCTGTTCCTGACCCCGGTCGCCACGATGGTGCCGTCCCAGGCGGCCACCCCGGCGCTGCTCGCGGTGGGCTTCCTGATCCTGGCGGGCTCGGTCAAGGAGATCGACTGGGCCGACTACACGCTGGCGATCCCGGCGTTCGTCACCATGGTGATGATGCCGTTCACCTACTCGATCACCAACGGCATCGGCATGGGCTTCATCACGTTCGTGCTGCTGCGGCTGGCGGCCGGGCGTGCCAAGGAGGTCCCGGTGGCGATGTACGTGGTCTCGGCCGTGTTCGCCTTCTACTACCTGATGCCGGCGCTGGGTCTGACCTGACCTCGCCCGACCTCACGGGCCTACGGCCCGCAAGGGGTCCACGGCCCGGGAGGGGCCTACGGCTCGGGAGAGGCGTAGAACTTCTCCGTCTCCTCGACGGCGGACTGGAACCGCTGGTCGAAGTCATCGCGAATGAGCGTCCGGACGACATAGTCCTGGACGCTCATTCCTCTTTTCGCCGCGTGATGCCGGAGCCGTTCGAGCAGCTCCTGGTCTATCCGGATGCTGAGCACGCTGGTCCCGCCGATGCCGCTGGTCCCCATGCGTACGAGGGTCGCTGCACTCTTCGGCGGGATGCGTGACATACCGCGCACAGATCACCCGTACGAGTGAAGGCATCTTGCGCCGGTCGGAGGGACGGATGCCGGATGATGGAACGAAGTGGCAAGAGTCACGCCGAACGGACGCATCGGAGTGGTCTTTAGCGAGGGTAATGAGTTACGCTAAAGAACATGCCGGACCTTACCCATGGCGACGATGCTGCCGCCGTGAACTCCCTGCGCTCAGCCGTGATGCGACTGTCCCGTCGGCTCAAGCACCAGCGGGTCGACGAGTCGCTGAGCCCCACCGAGATGTCGGTGCTGGGCACTCTGTCCACGTGCGGCCGGGCCACCCCGGGCGAGCTCGCCCGCAAGGAGCATGTGCAGCCGCCCTCGATGACCCGCATCGTGGCCCTGCTGGAGGCCAAGGGTCTGGTCCGTCTGGAGCCGCATCCCGAGGACCGGCGCCAGAAGGTCGTCACCCGGACGGAGCAGGCCGAGGCGATGCTCGAGGAGAGCCGCCGCAAGCGCAACGCGTTCCTGGCCGGCCTGGTCGACGGTCTCGACGAGGACGAGTGGGCGAAACTCCGCGCCGCCGCCCCCGTGCTGGAGAAGCTCGCACAGCTCTGACGACGCACGTCCTGGAGGCGCACCTTGAGTACGGGAAACGGAGCAGCTTCCGCCCCCGCACCGACCACCCCCGACCCCACCGCCCGCCCCGCCGCGAAGTCCTCGATGTTCAGCTCGCTGAGGACCCGCAACTACCGCCTCTTCTTCATCGGCCAGGTCGTCTCGAACATCGGCACCTGGATGCAGCGCATCGCCCAGGACTGGCTGGTGCTGAGCCTGACCGGCTCGGCGACCGCCGTCGGCGTCACGACGGCCCTCCAGTTCCTGCCGATGCTCCTCTTCGGCCTCTACGGCGGCGTCCTCGTCGACCGCCTGCCCAAGCGCCCCACCCTGCTGGTCACCCAGACCGCGATGGCCCTGACCGGCCTGGTGCTCGCCGCCCTCACCCTCAGCGGCCATGTCCAGGTCTGGCACGTCTACCTCGCCGCCTTCGCCGCGGGCCTCGCGACGGTCGTCGACAACCCGGCCCGCCAGTCCTTCGTGGCCGAGATGGTCGGCCCGGCGCAGTTGCAGAACGCGGTCAGCCTGAACTCGGCGAACTTCCAGTCCGCCCGTCTGGTGGGACCGGCGGTCGCCGGCCTCATGATCACCGGCGTGGGCACGGGCTGGGCGTTCCTCTTCAACGGCCTGTCGTTCGTCGCGCCGATCACCGGCCTGCTGATGATGCGCGCGCGTGACCTGCACGCGGTACGGCGCGCCCCGCGCGGCAAGGGCCAGCTGAGGGAGGGCCTGGCGTACGTCGCGGGGCGCCCGGAGCTGATCTGGACGATCGCCCTCGTCGGGTTCATCGGCACGTTCGGCTTCAACTTCCCGGTCTACCTGTCGGCCTTCGCCGACGACGTCTTCCACGCGGGCGCCGGCTCCTACAGCCTGTTCAACTCCCTGATGGCCGTCGGCTCCCTGGCCGGAGCCCTGCTGGCCGCACGCCGGGGCACCTCGCGGATGCGGGTGCTGATCGCGGGGGGCGTGGCCTTCGGCGTGCTGGAGACCGTGGCGGCGCTCACCCCGCAGCTGTGGCTGTTCGCGCTGGTGATGATGCCGATCGGCATGTTCGGCATGACGGTGAACGTCACCGCCAACAGCAGTGTGCAGATGTCCACCGACCCGGCGATGCGCGGCCGGGTGATGGCGCTCTACATGATGGTCTTCATGGGCGGCTCCCCGGTGGGCGCGCCGATAGCGGGCTGGATCACCGACACGTACGGCGTCCGGGCGGGCCTGGCGACGGGCGGCGTGATCTCGGCCGTGGCCGCGGTGGCGATCGGCCTGATCCTCACGAGGGTGGGCGGATTCCGCGTCAGCGTGACATGGCGGCAGGGCCACCCGAAGCTGTGCCTCACCCCGCGCAAACCGGCCCCGGAACCCACGGCGGCCTGACGGCGGCCTCCTGACGGCGGCGACCGGGGGCGACCGGGGCGAAGGCAACTGCCCCGGCCGCCGCCGGTCGCCGCCGTCACCGGTGTCACGGCTGCCGGGGCCCCTGCTCGCCCCTTGTTCGCTCCGTGCCGCCGTTCTCTGTTCGCTCCTTGCGCACGACTCGCGCACCGCTTCCGCGCCCCTGGAAGACTGCCGGGCATGAGACTCTTCGCCGCCGTGCTGCCGCCCGCGCACATCACGCACGACCTGGCCGCGGAGGTGGCCGAGCTGAGGAAGCTGCCGGGTGCGGACGCCCTGCGCTGGACGGGACGCCCCGGCTGGCACTTCACGCTGGCCTTCTACGGCGAGGTCGACGAGGCCGTCGTGCCGGACCTGTCGGCACGCCTGGAGCGCGCGGCGCGGCACACGGAGCCGTTCACGCTGACGCTGCGGGGCGGTGGCCAGTTCGGCCACGGCAGCACGGTGTGGACGGGAGCGGCGGGCGAGACGGCCACCCTGGGTCTGCTGGCCGAGCGCGCGCAGGCGGCGGCCCGCAGAGCGGGTCTCCCGATGACGGAGCACCGTGCCTACCGGCCCCACCTGACGCTGGCCCGCAGCAGGAAGGACCCGGTGGACGCGAGGCCGTACACCGCGCTGCTGGCGAAGTTCGAGAGCCGCCCCTGGACGGTCGCGGAACTGGCCCTGGTCCGCAGCAACCTCCCGAAGTCGGGCATTCCGGGCGAGCAGCCCCGCTACGAACCGGTCGCCCGCTGGCCGCTGGGCCGTTCCGGTTAGGCTCGACGGCGTGGACCCGAAAACCCGGAACCGGATCATGGCCGGTGCGCTCGTACTGATGTTCGTGGTGGTGGCACTGGCGGCGGCGCTGGGCAGGTAGGCACCCGCCCGAGCCGCCGCCACCGCGATCACACGATCACCAGGCGAAGGCCTCCGGGGACGGTCCCGGCCCGGGGAAGATCTCGTCGAGGGAGGCGAGAAGCTCCTCGCCCAGCTTCAGCTCGACGGCCCGCAGCGCGGACTCGAGCTGCCCGGCGGTGCGCGGGCCGACGATGGGCCCGGTCACGCCGGGCCGGGTGAGCAGCCAGGCCAGCGCGGTCTCGCCGGGCTCCAGCCCGTGCTTGTCCAGCAGATCCTCGTACGCCTGGATCTGCGCGCGGACGGCGGGATCGGCGAGCGCGTCGGCGGCCCGTCCGCTCGACCGCCGGCCCACCTTGGCCTCCTTCTTGAGGACGCCGCCCAGCAGCCCGCCGTGCAGCGGCGACCAGGGGATGACACCGAGGCCGTACTCCTGCGCGGCCGGGACGACCTCCATCTCGGCGCGCCGCTCGGCGAGGTTGTAGAGGCACTGCTCGCTGACCAGCCCGATGGTGCCGCCACGCCGGCCGGCTATCTCGTTGGCCTGGGCGATCTTGTAGCCGGGGAAGTTGGAGGAGCCGACGTAGAGGATCTTCCCCTGCTGGACCAGGGTGTCGACGGCCTGCCAGATCTCCTCGAAGGGGGTGCTCCGGTCGACGTGGTGGAACTGGTACAGATCGATGTGATCGGTCTGCAACCGCTTGAGGCTGGCGTCCACGGCCCGCCGGATGTTCAGCGCGGAGAGCTTGTCGTGGTTGGGCCAGGCGGGGTCGCCGGCGGCCATGTTGGCGTACACCTTGGTGGCGAGGACCACCTTGTCCCGCCGGTCACCGCCCTTGGCGAACCAGTTCCCGATGATCGTCTCGGTGTGGCCCTTGTTCTCGCCCCACCCGTACACATTGGCCGTGTCGAAGAGGTTGATCCCGGCGCCGAGCGCCGCGTCCATGATCGTATGACTGTCCGACTCATCGGTCTGCGGACCGAAGTTCATGGTCCCGAGAACCAGCCGGCTGACCGTGAGTCCCGTACGTCCGAGCTGCGTGTACTCCATGACCACCAAGCCAACGACGTGGAGCGCGCTCTAGGCAAGCGTGGGCCGGGGGCGGTTCCGCGCGAGGACGACGGGCACGGGCTCCGGCCGCCCGGACCGTTCGTCCCGCCGCACGGTCAGAAGCGGTACTCCTCGCCCAGGCCCCAGCCCTCGTGCAGGGTGTCGGCGAAGGTGGCCGCGATCCTGTGTTCGCCGTGGGGGTTGGGGTGGGTGCCGTCGTAGGTGTCGAGGTCCGTGTCGTAGGCGGGTGGCAGCGGGGCGAGGAGGAGGGGGGAGCGGTCGGTGTCCAGGTCCACGGCCGTCTTCGCCAGGAGGTCGTTGAAGAGGGTGACCTGTTCGGCGAACAGAGGGTCCGTCAGGGCGCGGACGTTGGGGATGACCGGGAGCAGGGCCATCGCGACGCGCGGGTTGGCGGTGCGGGCCTCGGCGATGAACTTCCGGACGTTGTCGGCCGTCTGCTCGGCGTTCGTGTAGAAGCCCAGGTCGATCAGGCCCAGGGCGACCAGGAGGACGTCCGCCCGGGTGCCGCGGACCGCGTCGGCGATCAGCGGGGCCATGTGCAGCCAGCCCTCGCCCCAGCCGGCCAGATGGCCGCGCGGGAAGTCCGGTTCGGCGTAGGCGTACGACACCGGCGCGTCGGCCTGTTTGTCGTACAGCGTCTCGCGCGGACCCACCAGCGTGACCGGGCCGCCACAGGTGCGGTCGAGGTGCTGCCACATGCGGTAGCGCCAGGTGTGTTCCCCCGCACTGCCGATGGTCATCGAGTCGCCGACGGGCATCAACCTGAGCACTCGCACATGATGGACGATCGGCGTGTTCCCCGGGGTACGCGGTGCGTGTGAGGCCCGCCACGGCTTCACCACTTGGGACTGCCCACCAGGTAGGTGATGCCCAGGAGAACGGCCACGGTCAGTGCCGGGATCGCCAGCCCCTTCGCGACCGACGCCAGTGTGCGCGTTCCGCTCGCCGCCTGTCTCGTGTAGTGCTCCCGGCGCGCTTCGAGATCGTGCCGGGCGAACACGGCGGCGACCAGCGCCACCGCACCGGTTATCAGACACACCGTGATCAGGGAGAGTGCTCCGTGCTGGTGGATGTCGTCCGCGATGCTTCCTTTCTTTCCCTGGTGGCTCCGTTCCAGGACGGCCGCAACCGCCGCCCCGACGGACGCCAGGAGCGTGACGACCGCCGTCACGGAGAGGGCGAGTGCGGCACCGCCGAGGACGAGAGCGCGTCGGGACAGGGACGGCGTCCCGGACACGGACGGTGTTTTGGACGGGGGCGATGTCTTGGCCGGAGGCGATGTCTTGGCCGGGGGCGATGTCTTGGCCGGAGGCGATGTCTTGGCCGGAGGTGATGTCTTGGCCGGGGGCGGTGTCTTGGGCGGGAGCCCGACGACCACCGTGTCCGGCCCGCCGCCCGCTGCGGGCTCCGACCCTGTGGAGCCGTTCGGCGGTCCGGTGTCGGGCTCGTGCGCCGGGCCCACCACTGCCTTCACGTGGATCACCGACTCGTCGGCCACGCCCTTCAGGGCGATGTCGCCGGACAGATGCCCCTCGGTGGTCGTGTCGACGTAGACCTCCAGGCCGTTGCCGGTCGGATCGACCCGTAGCCACGACCGCGTGGGCTGGGCCACGCAGTGACGGGCCAGGGGCGGACCGTGCAGGGTCACGGACTGCCTCCGGGAGGGCGAGCCCCTCGGTACCAGGCCGAAGTCCAGGTGGTCCGGGGACGGTGCCAGGCGGATCTCGCTCAGCGCGGCGGAGGCCTGGTCGGCGATCTGCTGGACGTCGTCGCGCGCGACCTCCTCCAGGTGCTGACGCGCTCCTTCGGCCACGGGCAGTTCCGTACGCCGCAGTCGCTTGTGCAACTCCGTCACGGCGCCCTGCTGTCTGAGGAAGTCGCCGCTGTTCATGGCCGCCTGGATGGGGGGCGGCGAGGCGACGGCGGCGATCTTGATGCGGCCACGCCGGCTGTGCGCGAGGTGCAGCTCTCCCTGGAGTTCCGCCGCCTTCTTCGGCGTCTGATGGGGGTTCTGCTCCCGGACGTGCTGGTAGACGTACTCGTACATGTCATCGAGGGAGACATGCCCGTCCGCGTCGAGGTCGGCTTCGCCGGTCTCCAGGCCCTCGACCACCGCGTGCGTGAACACCGAAGGCCGCGCGGCGTTCTCGGCGAGCTGGTCGCCCTCGAAGGCGTACTCCATGGAGTCGGACGCGGTGATGACGGCCCAGCCCCGTCCACTGACCGGCTCGTCCTTCGCGAACGACTCCAGGACGTTGACGTCTCCGGAAGCGCGCACGGAGGACGAACCCCGGGAGAAGGCGCCGCCGTAGCAGCAGTCGAGGAACAGGACGGTGCGGCCCGCCCGGGTGGTGGACATGCAGCTGCGCACGAACTGGGAGGCGACGGCGGTGGCGGCCAGCAGCGGGGGCTCGGTGTCGCTCGCGGCGAAGTACAGTTCGCCGGACTCGCCCTTGATGCCGTGGCAGGAGAAGTGCAACAGGAGCGTATCGGCGCGTTTGCGTTCGTTGAAGAAGCCCTGGATGCGCCTGCGCATGAGGTCGGCCGACGCGTTGTGCACGACCTCCACCTCGAAATCGCCGATCTGGGGGTCGTGCAGCACTCTCTCGAGGGCCGCGGCGTCCTGGGCGGGCGCTCTGAGTTTCTTGAGCCCCGGGTCGGTGTACCGGTCGTTGGCGATGATCAGCGCGTGTCTGGAATCCGTCATGCCTCGGCTCCGGCGGAGGAATGGCGCCGGACGAACATGTTGAACGCCTCCGACACCTGGTCGTCGGTCGCCTTGTGCACCTCCAGGATGTCGTCGCCCATCTGCAGGTGCAAAGAAACCTGTGATTCATGTGCCTCGTGACGTCGCCCCAGCCACGACCGGATGACGGTCATCACCTGGCTCAGCATGTTCGCCGAGTGTCCCAGGGCCACCAGCAGGGCACCGATGTCCGTGGGGTCCACGGCCCGCGCCCCGGGCGGGACCTCCCCGCCGGGCGGCGCCGTGACGTCGTCCACGTCGAGATCGAGCAGCTCCTCGCGCAGGTAGCCGGTCAGCTCCGCGATGCGTTCGGGATCCGCGTCCTCTTCGGTGAGGAGGATGCGCAGTGTGTTCTCCACCGGCTCAGCCCCTTTGCTCGTACTCATCGGGGCGGCGCAGATCCGGACCATGGTGGGATCTGCGTCATTTTCTACAGTTTCTGCCGTTCGGGGCGGGGCGGCAAGTCGTCGTCAAGTCGTCGGCGGGGGAGCGGATTTCGCGATTCAACCGGAAAGTTCCTCGTTCAACTTGGTGTCGCCGCCGTGGTGATCGTGGTGTCTTGGCAGGCCGTCTCGTTTTGGCGGACCCTGTGTCTTGGCGGACTCTGTGTCTTGGCGGAGCCTCTCCTCCCCGGTCCGGGAGAGCGCGTCGCGCGCGACGCGCGTGGCCGCCGGGGAACTCGCGCCTGCGGCGCGGCCACCGCGCGCCGGCCGCACGGCCCGGGATGGCAGGCTGGGGGCATGCGCCGATCCCTCGCGTTCCTCGCCGCCGGTCTCCTCGTGGGCGCGTTCGCCCTGCCCGCCTCCGCCGCGACCGGCGACGAGGGGTTCACCATCAAGGATCCGCGGATCAAGGAGTCCAGTGGACTCGCCGCCTCGCACCTCCACCCCGGGATCTACTGGACGCACAACGACAGCGACGACGGCCCGTACCTCTACGCCGTCGACAGCTCCACCGGGAAGACCGTCGCGACCGTCACGCTCAGCGGCATCGGCAGGCCCCGGGACGTGGAGGCCATCTCCATCGGGCCCGGCAACGAGATCTACGTGGGTGACATCGGCGACAACCTCGACGGCACCTGGCCCTACGTCTGGATCTACAAGCTGCCCGAGCCGAAGAAGCTCGTGAACCAGACCGTGCGGGCCACGCAGTACATCGTGAAGTACTCGAACGGGGCCCGGAACGCGGAGTCGTTGGCCGTCCAGCCCAAAACGGGGCGCGTCTACATCATCGACAAGAAGGAGGACGGGGGGCACTTGTACGAGGGGCCCGCCGAACTCACCGCCTCCGGTACGAACATCTTCAAGCCCGTCGCGGCCGTCGACCTCTGGGCCACGGACGCCGCGTTCTCGCCCGACGGCGGACAACTGGCCGTACGCGGGTACTTCGGCGGCATCCTGTACGACTGGAACGGCGGAGCGATCAAGCGGAAGCAGCGCCTGGACGTGCCGCTCCAGGGGCAGGGGGAGTCCGTCAGCTATTCCGCCGACGGCACCAAGCTCATGTACGGCAGCGAGGGCACCGACAGCCCCGTGCAGGCGGAGGACGCGCCCGGAGGCTCTGGGGGATCCTCGTCCTCCGGCGGCGGCGCCTCGGCCTCGTCGAAGGGGGCCGGTGGCGTGTCGGGGATGAGCGGGAGCGTCAAGGTGGGGGCGTTCGCCCTGGCAGCCGTCGCCGCCGTCCTCTTCGGCTCCCGGAGGCTGTTCCGGAGGCGCTGAACCGCCGGAGGTATTGACGTGGTCATGTTGTGTCAGTTTCCTGGGGGGAGCGCGGGAAGTGGGAGCGCTCCCACCGTGGTTCCGGTCCGCGCCTCCGGAGAGGACACAGCGACATGTTCCGCAGCTTGCGAAGAGGGCTGTGCGCGGTGGCGGCCGCGCTCCTGTTACCGCTGGGGGCCGCCGGTGCGCAGACGGCCCAGGCGGCCGGTACCGGCACCGGGACCGTGAAAGCCGCCGATGCCGCCGGTGCCGGTTACTGGCACACCAGCGGGCGCAGGATCCTGGACGAGGCCGGGCAGCCGGTCCGGATCGCCGGCATCAACTGGTTCGGGTTCGAGACCACCAACCACGTCCCCCACGGCCTGTGGAGCCGCGACTACAAGAGCATGATCGACCAGATGCGCTCGCTGGGCTACAACACTCTCCGGCTCCCGTACAGCGACGACATCCTCAAGTCCGGCACCATGCCGGACAGCATCAACTTCTCCAGCGGCATGAACGCCGACCTACAGGGGCTGACCTCGCTCCAGGTCCTCGACAAGATCGTGGCCTACGCCGGCCAGAGCGGTATGAGGGTCATCCTCGACCGGCACCGCCCGGACTCGGCGGGGCAGTCGGCGCTCTGGTACACCGCGGCGGTCCCCGAGTCGACCTGGATCACCAACCTCAAGGCGCTGGCGACGCGTTACTCCGGTGACTCCACGGTCATCGGCATCGACCTGCACAACGAGCCGCACGATCCGGCCTGCTGGGGCTGCGGCGACACGACGAAGGACTGGCGGCTGGCCGCCGAGCGGGGCGGCGACGCGGTCCTGTCCGTCAACCCGAAGCTGCTGGTGTTCGTCGAGGGCGTGCAGACCGTGGACGGCGTCTCCGGCTGGTGGGGCGGCAACCTGATGGGCGTGGCCCAGTACCCCGTCCGCCTCGACGTGGCGAACCGGGTGGTGTACTCCGCCCACGACTACGCCACCAGCGTGGCCCAGCAGAGCTGGTTCAGCGACCCGACGTTCCCCGCGAACATGCCCGGTGTCTGGGACAAGTACTGGGGCTACCTCTTCAAGCAGAACATCGCACCGGTGTGGGTGGGCGAGTTCGGTACGACCCTCCAGTCGACGGTCGACCAGAAGTGGCTGACGGCGCTGGTGAGTTACCTGGGCCCGACGGCGACGAGCGGCGCCGACTCGTTCCAGTGGACGTTCTGGTCGTGGAACCCCAACTCCGGTGACACGGGCGGGATCCTGAAGGACGACTGGACCACCGTGGACACGGTGAAGGACGGCTACCTGGCGAGCATCAAGGCACCGGCCTTCCCGGCCACCGGCTCGGGCGGCGGCGGCTCCGGCGGGGGCTCGGGAGGCGGCGGCACGGCGGCCTGCACCGCCGCGTACACCGTCAGCAGCGACTGGGGCAGCGGCTTCAACGCAGACGTCACGGTCACCAACACCGGCACCACGGCGCTCAGTTCCTGGAAGGTGACGTGGACCTGGCCCGGCGCGCAGCAGGTCACGAACATGTGGAACGCGACGTACACCCAGACCGGAGCCACGGTCACCGCAGTGAACGCGGCCCACAACGGCACGGTTCCGGCAGGCGGTTCGGCGAGCTTCGGCTTCGGCGGGGCGCCCGGCGGCGGGGGAACACCGAGCGTGAGCTGCGCGGCGACGTGATCGCTGGGCTTGCCCACGGCGCGGGTCGCCCGGCGGTACTCGCCGGGCGACCCGCGCCGTACCGACGAAGGGGCGGGCGTCCGAGTACACCGCACCAGGACGGTCAGCCTGCCCCACGCAGGGCCTCCACGTAGTCCACGGCGTCCTGACCGCCGGTCATGTCCGGCCAGAATCCCGCCGCCAGCTCATCGTCCGGCAGTCGGGGCTCCGTCGGAAGCACTTCGATCTCGGTCGCCCGCATCCGCAGGATCTGTCCTTGCGCGTTCTCCGTGATCTCGCCGGTCACCTCCACCCGGTCGCGCCGCCGCGCCCGCCTGACCACGGGTTCGAGGTCGTCGGAGAAGTACACGGGGACCACCTCACCGCCCACCTCTGTGTGCAGCAGGGCGCGAGGACGGTACCGCTGTGTGTCCCCCTCCGGTTCGCTGAGAAGTCCCCGGCGGGAGCCGAATGTGACCAGGGGCGATGCGCTCACGCCGGGAGCCCGGTGCGGGCGGCGGCGCATTCGGGGCACAGGACCTCCTCTCCGGTGGGGCGGAAGAGGGTGGCCCGGGCGTGGTCGCCCTCGCATTCGCGGGTGCCGGTGAGGCGGGCGGAGAGGCCGCCGCCGAGGGGGGTGGGGGCCGGTTCCGGTGTGGGTTCGGGAGTGGGCTCGGGGGTGGGTGGGATGTCGCGGAGGAGGTGGCGGAGGAAGCCTCCGGGGCGGTGGACGGGGGTGCCGTCGTCGGGGAGGCTGCGGAGGATGTGGAGGCGGATGTCGGCGGGGGTGTGGCCTGCGGCGAGCCAGTCGGCGGTGAGACGGGTGAGTTCGGCGTGCATGGGGCGGGGGATGCGGCGGAGGTCGGGGGAGAGGTGGGGGTAGGCGGAGGTGAGGGCGGCGGCCTGGTCGAGGAGGGGGAGGGGGTGGGCCGTGGCCGGTGCCTGGTCCTGCGCCGGTTCCTGTGCCGGTTCCGGTGCCTGGTGCGGTTGCGGATCCGGTTGCGGCTGCGGGGGGTTGGGGGGTTGGTGGGAGGTGTTTCCCTCAGAGTCTTGCAATGGATGACCGTCGGACAGCGGAGGGGTCGGGTCGCCGACGGTCGGATTGCCGTCACTCGGTGTGAGCTGGGGTGATACCCGGACGGGGGCGGGCTCGGGGGCCGTGCCTGCGGGGCTCACGGGGCCTACGGGCATCCGGGCGAGGAGTTTGGCGGCTTCGCCGGGGCTCAGCGGGATGCTGGAGACGAGTTGCTGGGTGATCCAGTGGCCGCCGGGGCCCTGGAGGCGGCGTTCGTGGACGAAGCCCTCGTCCTTGAGTTGCCGTTTGGCGCGGGTGAAGGCGCTGCCGCCGATGCGGGCGCGTTCGGCCGTGCGGGAGAGGGGTTCGCGGGCTTCCCGGGGGAGGGAGAGCTGCCAGGTGAGGAGGCGGGCCGCGTCGGAGGAGAGGCGGGGGTGCCGGATGATGTCGTGCGAGAACTGCGTGTAGGCGCGCGGGGGCGCGATATGGTGCCGGTAAATCACGGTGGAAGTCTCGTTTCCATTGGTGGTTCAGGCCCTCGCGAAGGGTTGCCGTCCGTCGCGGGGGCTGACTTGTCTGTGGTGCGGCGTTGGAGTGATCAGGCCGCACGCACAGTGTGTACGTGGATCCGATGAGTGACGGCACGTTTTCGGGGCTGTTCACTCATACGAGGCAATTCGCCCGATTGTCGGCCTGTTTGGTTTGCCCTGCTTCACGCGCACGCAGGGACGTTCATGGTCGGGTCCGTGCCCGCGCTCGATGCGGGTGGAGGTGCGCGGCTTGTTCACATGTCGTGGCCGTGGTGGTGCACAAGGGCGGCGAGGAGGCGGCCCAACTGCTCACGTTCCGGCGGCGTGAGCGGTGCAAGCACCTCGTTCTCCGCCTCGGCCAGCAGTTCGTCCAGCTCCAGCAGGTGCCGATGGCCCTGCCGGGTGAGGGTGATGATGTTCTGCCGGCGGTCTGTGGGGTTCGGTGAGCGTTCCAGCAGTCCGCGGTCGGCCAGCTCGTTGATGACCGCGACCATGTCGCTGCGGTAGATCCCGGTGCGGGAGACCAGTTCCGCCTGGCTCGCGGGTCCGAACTCGTCCAGCGTGGCGAGCGCCGCGTAATGCCACTTGCGGGCGCCCGCCCGGACGAGTTTCTCGTTCACCAGGCGATCCGACTGGATCGCGGCCAGAGACAGAAGCCGGGTCCGCAGGTTCCGCAGCCGTGCGGCGGTGGCCTGCCGGTCGGCCGGGCGGGACGAGTCTGGCGTGCGGTCACTCATGCCCGTATCCCTTGTGTTAGTCACACTAACAACATACGCTGCCCGGCAAGAAGACGTTAGTGTGACGAACGTTTTGGAGGCCGTCATGCCGGTGGCGAACGTGCTGGACTCGACGATGTTCTACGAGGAGGCCGGCAGCGGCACCCCCTTCGTCTTTCTGCACGGCAACCCCAGCTCATCCCACCTGTGGCGAAAGACGCTGCCCGAAATCGACTTACCCGCCCGCCTGCTTGCCCCGGACCTGATCGGCATGGGCCGCTCCGGCAAGCCCGACGTGCCGTACCGGTTTGCCGACCACGCCCGCTACCTGGACGCCTGGTTCGACCGGCTGGGCCTGGATGAGGTGGTGCTCGTCGGTCATGACTGGGGCGGCGCACTCGCGTTCGATTGGGCGGCCCGCCACCCTGACCGGATCCGCGGCACGGCCTTCTTCGAGACCATCGTCCGGCCGATGTCCTGGAACGAACTGGGCGACGGACCGCGCTCGCGGGCCGAGTCCGTACGCGGTCCCCGGGGCGAGACCCTGGTACTGGACCGGAACGCCTTCCTGGAGTCGGCCTTCACCGGCGGCGTGCTGAACCCGGTCGGCGAGGCGGACATGCAGGCCTACCGGGCGCCGTATCCCACTCGGGAAAGCCGCCGCCCGATGCTGGAATGGGCACGCTCGCTACCGCTGGACGGGGAGCCGGCCGACGTCACCGAACGGGTCGAGCGGTACGTCGAGTGGCTGGCCGACAGCAATGGGGTCCCCAAGCTGCTCCTCACCTTCGACTCCTCACCCACCCTGCTGATCGGCACAGCGATGGCCGAGTGGTGCGCGGCGAACATCGCCGCGCTCGAGACCCGGCACTGCGGACCGGCCGGCCATCACGCACCCGAGGACCGACCCCGGGCCATCGCCGACGCCATCGGCGCATGGGCCCGGCGGCACACTCTGACCGGCGACCGTCTTCCCGGCTGTCGGTGAGTCGTGCGGAGAAGCGGCTGACGGTGGCGGGCGGTGGTGGTCGCACCGCGCAAGGGGCACCGGACGGCCCCGGATCGCGTTGGTGACCGCTTCACGGACCAGTTGGAACGTGGGCCTTCTCGGGTTCCGTGAGTGTGAAGCGGGCCCACACGCACTTCGCGTACGGCTCCTGGTGGTGGCCCCAGGAGTCGGACAGTGCCGCCACGAGCGACAAGCCGCGTCCGCTCTCCTCGTCCGGGTCGGAGTGGTGGAGCAGGGGGAGTCCGTCCCGGTCCGGGTCCGCGACCTCCAGGACCAACTCCGGTCCGTGGAGCGTCAGTCTGATCTCGACCTGGGCGTAGGAGACCCGACAGTGGGTCACGGCGTTGGTGACGAGTTCGTTCGCCGAAAGGGTCACGCTGTCGGCGAGTTGATCCGTGATCCCCCAGTCCGCGAGGGCCTTGCGGACCTGCTGACGGGCGATCGGCACGTGCCTTCGGTGTTTGGGGATGCGGATGGTCTCGGTCGCGGGCATGGGCCGTACTACCTCCTGACATGCCGTCAATGTGTCGTTCGATGGCGACATGGCTGAGGTTAGGGTCGCAAGCTGGACATCAGCAATAAGCTAGGTCGCATACATGCTGTAGCACATATGTGCAGTATGTACCTTGCTCTACAGTGGCTCGCGAGAGAGGGGGTGCGATGCCCGCAGGTGGACGACCGACCGTGCGCAGCAGGCGACTTGGCTCCGCGCTCAGGCGGTACCGGCTGGCGGCCAAGCTCGACCAGCCGCAGGCGGCCGAGGTGATCGCGGCACATCAGACCAGGGTCAGCCGGATCGAGACCGGGCATGTCACTGCCCGGCCCATCGAGATCCGGGCGATGCTGAAGGCGTACGGGGTCGACGACCCCGAAGTCCGCGGAAAGCTGGAGGCGTTGGCCAAGCAGTCCAACCGGCGCGGCTGGTGGCTGGAGCATGCGGCGCATCTACGGCCGGACTACCTCGATCACATCGCGTTGGAGGATGACGCGACGTACATCCGCGAGTGGCAACCGGTGCTTGTCCCCGGGCTCCTGCAAACCGCGGCGTATGCCGGCGCGGTCATCGAGGAGGGGCCCGATTACGTGGCTCCAGATGCGATCGACCAGTTGGTGAGGGTGCGGCAAGGGCGGCAGGCCAAGATCGCGGAGGGCGGGGCGTCATACACCGCCATCCTCTGGGAGGCGGTCGTCGTGCACCCGCTGGTCGGTGTCGATACTCATCGGCAGCAACTGGCCGCGATCCTCGAAGCCGGAAAGAGGAAGAACGTCACCGTGCAGGTTCTGCCGTTCGGCGCCGGAGCGCTGGCGGCTTCGACTTCCGCCTTCTCCTCCTTCAGCTTCGATTCCGAGCCGGTGGTCGAGGCAGTGACCTTGGAGAACCTGCGGGGTACATCGGTCCTTGAGGCTCCGGAAGACCTGACCGCTTACGCCAATATGTATGACCAACTACGATCGGCGGCGTTGGCGTCGGAAGCGAGCGCGAGGCTCATCCGGGACATACTGCGGAGCATCTAGGAAGCCCGATGGTGACTGAGGTTGCGGGACCCTTCTTGAAGTCTTCGTACTCCGGACAGCAGGGCAACTGCGTAGAGGTCGCCCCCACAAGCGCCGGCGGCCGAGCCGTCCGTGACGGCAAGCGGCGCGACGGCTCGCTGCTCACCGTCTCCCGTGAGGGATGGCGGGCGTTCCTGCGGCAGTTCGGATAGGTGGCGGTGTCGTCAGGCCTGCACGGTGGGTCGGACGACGATCTCGCTGATGTCGATGCCGTCGGGCTGCTCGATCGCGTAACCGATGGCGGAGGCGACGGCGGAGGGCGGCATGGCGATCTCGTCGCGCTGCCGGGTCATCGCTGCCGCGACCTCGGGGCCGGCTCCCTTGCCGATGCCCTCGGTATGGGTGAAGCCGGGCGATACGAGGGTCACGCGCAGGTCGGGTCCTGATTCCTGGCGTAGGCCCTCGGTGAGCACCTTCACCGCCGTCTTGGTGGCCGCGTAGACGCCCTGCGGGGCTTTGACCACGTAGGCCGCGGTGGAGGCGACGTTGACGAAGTGGCCGGAGCGCTGTCGGCGGAAGACGGGAAGGGCTGCCCCGATGCCGTTGAGCAGGCCGGTGATGTGGGTGGAGACCATGGCGTCCCAGTCGTCCTGGCGCAGCTCGTCGAAGGGGGAGACCGCCATCGTGCCGGCGTTGGAGATCAGGACGTCGAGTCGGCCGAACCGATCGAGGGCCGTGTCCGTCAGGCGCCGCAGGTCCTCGCGGTGCCGGACGTCGACGATGACGCCGGTGGCGGTCCCGCCCTTCGCCGTGATGCCGTCCACGACGGCGCCCAGCCGGTCCGCGCGCCGGGCGCCGAGCACGAGCCGGGCACCCTTCTCGGCGAGGTGGGCCGCGGCGGCTTCGCCGATGCCGCTGCTGGCACCCGTGATCGCGATGACCTTGCCCTGGATTCTCGACATGATCGGGTTTCCTCCGAGGGGGGTGTACGCCGGTCAGCACGTTGACCGACGAGTAAAGTGGGGGATCCCCCACTTGGGTGAGGGTAAGTGGGGGTGTCCCCGTTTAGCAATCCGGGATGTCTCCGGGAAGGGGTGACGAGACCGATGGCCGACGAAGCGCACCGTCCGCTGCGCGCTGACGCCCGGCGCAACAGGGAGAAGATCCTCGCGGCTGCCGCGCGTGTGTTCACGACGGAGGGGCTGGACGCGCAGATGGAGCGCATCGCCAAGGAGGCGGGGGTGGGCAGCGCGACCCTGTACCGCAACTTCCCCACCCGGGAGACCCTGGTCGAGGCGGTCTACCGCCACGAGGTGGCCCAGTTGTGTGACGCCGTCCCCGCCCTGCTCGCCCGCCACTCGCCCGACGAGGCCCTGCGCGGCTGGACACGCCTGTTCCTGGACTACGCCACCGCCAAGTACGGCATGATCGACGCCCTGCGCGCCCTCGCCGCGTCGGGCGGCAATCCCTACGGTCACAGCCGGGAGATGATCCAGGCCGCCATCACCTCGCTCATGGAGGCCTGCACGGTCGCCGGACTGATCCGCACCGACATCCGGCCCACCGACATCGGCGCCGCCCTGGAAGGCATAGCCCTCACCTCGGCGGGGGCTGAGCACCGACAACAGGCGGAGCGCCTGCTCGACCTCACGCTGGACGGCCTCATGGCCCACCGGTGACGACCCGTGCGGGGGGCCGCTCCACTGCTGCCGGATCTTGACCTCGGACGCGCGAAGGGCGCCCGGTGCGGTACCGGGCGCCCTTCGTTGTTGTGACGGGAGCGGTCAGAGGCGCTCGATGGCGTAGTCGACGCACTTCGTCAGGGCTTCGACGTCCGCCGGGTCGACCGCCGGGAACATGGCGACGCGCAGCTGGTTGCGGCCGAGCTTGCGGTACGGCTCGGTGTCCACGACGCCGTTGGCGCGCAGCACCTTGGCCACGGCGGCGGCATCGATCTCGTCCGAGAAGTCGACCGTGCCGACGACCTGCGAACGCTTCGCCGGGTCGGTGACGAACGGCGTCGCGTACTTGGACTCCTCCGCCCAGCTGTAGAGCCGGGTCGAGGAGTCCTTGGTGCGGCCCGTGGACCAGGCGAGGCCGCCCTGGCCGTTGATCCACTCCAACTGCTCGTTCAGCAGGAAGAGGGTCGCGAGCGCGGGGGTGTTGTACGTCTGGTTCTTGCGGGAGTTGTCGATCGCCGTCGGCAGGCTGAAGAACTCCGGGATGTGCCGGCCGGACGCGTGGATCCGCTCGGCGCGCTCGATCGCGGCCGGGGAGAACACGCCGATCCACAGGCCGCCGTCGGAGGCGAAGGACTTCTGCGGGGCGAAGTAGTAGACGTCGGTCTCGGCGATGTCGACCGGCAGGCCGCCCGCGCCGCTCGTCGCGTCCACGAGCACCAGTGCGCCCTCGTCGGCGCCGGCCACCCGCTTGATGGGCATGGCGACACCGGTGGACGTCTCGTTGTGCGTGAACGCGTACACGTCGGCGCCCGCCTCGGCCCGCGGCTCCGGGTGCGTACCCGGGTCGGAGGAGACGAGGACCGGCTCGGCCAGCCACGGGGCCAGCTTGGACGCCTTCGCGAACTTGGAGGAGAACTCGCCGAACGTGAGGTGCAGCGACTTGTTCTCGATCAGGCCGTGGGTCGCGATGTCCCAGAAGGCGGTCGAGCCGCCGTTGCCGAGGATGACCTCGTAGCCCTCGGGCAGCGAGAACAGCTCGGAGATGCCTTCGCGAACCTTGCCGACGAGGTTCTTGACCGGAGCCTGTCGATGAGAGGTGCCGAGCAGAGAGGTGCCGGTCGCGGCCAGGGCGTCCAGCGCCTCCGTCCGCACCTTGGAGGGACCCGCGCCGAAACGACCGTCCGCGGGCTTGATGTCAGAGGGAATCTGGATCTCAGCCACGAGGGGAGATTATCGGGTGCGCGAAACCCGGGCGAAACGTTGTCCATGCCCTGAGACGGAGTCTCGTACACCGGACCGAACGACTGGGCCGGTCGGCCCCGGAGCGTCCCGGCGCAAAGGGTTCTCCTACCTTCCATAAGCTGCCTCTCAGGTTTATAAGACCACTCTCAGGTTGCGCGGGCGAACTCAGCGGGCGCCAAGGTATTCACAGCACCTCTATGCCGTGAGCAAGCCGATTTTGCCGTTCCGTGGGGTGTGCGGCGTGTAAGTTTCTCGATGTCGGGATCCGGACGCGGAATTCCCGAACTTCCCAAGCACAGCGCAATCCCGAGGAGTCGGAATGAGCTTCAAGAAGCTGGCCCCGCTGCCCCCGAAGCCCAAGTCGAAGCAGCTCCCCCCGCCGCCGAAGCCGAAGCCCAAGAAGAAGCACGAGGCGAAGCCGCTGCCCAAGCCGCTGCCCGGTCACGGCAACTGATTCCACTGATTCAGCTGCTTCTGTGGTGAGAAAGGGGGTCGATGGTGCACCGTCGACCCCCTTTCACCTGTGCGGCGGTTCAAGGCCCGAAGAATTCGACGGCTTATTGATCCTGATATTCGGTGACGTGTCGATGCGGATGTTCTTCCTGCGTCGTCATGCAGCTGCAAACAGGGAGGAGGGGTTCCCGTAATGCGGCATACCCCTGAATACCGTGCCCACGGACGCGACCTCGACCGCGATGACGATGCCGTCGACGAGGGGGAGGGCAAGGGCGAGGACGAGCCGGACGACGACTTCGAGGACGCCCCCACCATCCCCGCCCGTACCGCCTTCCGCCGTTTCTGGCCGCTGACCCGGGGACTGCGCGGCCGGCTGGTGCTGGTCTGGGTGTGCACGGTGCTCGCCGCGGTCGCCGAGACCGAGTCGATCCTCCTCTTCAGCGACCTCACCGACCACGCCCTCCAGAAAGGCTCGCTCGGCGCGTTCTGGAGCCCCGCGCTGAAGTGGCTCGGCATCGCGATCGTCGGCGCCGTCGTCGCGTACGCCGGCAACTCGCTGGCCGCGTGGATCACCGAGCGCTTCGTGATGCGGCTGCGCGAGCACGTCTTCGACCATGTGCAGCGGATGCCGCCGCACTTCTTCCAACGCCACCGCCAGGGCGATCTGCTGTCCCGGCTGACCGGTGACGTCGAGGCCATCGAGACGATGGTGGTGTCCGGGCTCGTCGGCGCGGCCTCCGCCGGCTTCAGCGCCGTCTTCTACGCGGCCGCCGCCTTCTGGCTGCGCTGGGACCTGGCCGCCGCGACCTTCGTCCTCGCCCCGCTCTACTGGCTGGCCGCCCGCCGGTTCTCCGGCTCCATCAAGGATGTCTCCCGCGAGGGCCGGGTCGCCGACGGCGCGATCACCTCCGTGGTGGAGGAATCGCTCGGCAACATCGTCCTCACCCAGGCCTACGACCGCCGGGACGCGGAGAAGCGGCGGCTGCACGAGGAGGCGACCGCCTGGTTCCGCGCCTCGGTCCGCTCCACCCGCCTCAACGAGGCCTACGAGCAGCTCGTCGCCGTCATCGAGACGGTGTGCGTGCTCGCGGTCATCGGCATCGGGGCCTGGGAGATCTCCTCGGGCCGGATGACCCTCGGCCAGCTCCTCGCCTTCGCCGCGTTCCTCGGCTACCTCTACCCGCCCGTCCAGGGCCTGGCCCAGCTCGGGCTCACCGTCACGGCGGCCACCGCGGGCGCCGAGCGGCTCATCGAGATCCTCGACGTCCGGCCGTCGGTCGCCGACCCCCGGCACGCCTCCGACACCGGCCGCCCGGACGGCACGGTCGAGGTACGGGACGTCACCTTCCACTATCCGGGCACCGACAAGGCGGCCCTGAAGGATCTCTCCTTCACCGTCAGCCCCGGCGAACTGGTGATCATCACGGGCCCGAGCGGCGCGGGCAAGTCCACCGTCTCCAAACTCCTCCTCCGCTTCTACGACCCCGACACCGGCGAACTCCTCCTGGACGGCGTCCCCCTGCGCGACCTGCCGCTCGCCCGCCTGCGCGAGTACGTCACCCTGCTCCCGCAGGAGACACTCGTCCTGCACGACACCGTCCGCGCCAACATCGCCTGCGGACGGCCCGGCGCCAGTGAACAGGCGATCCTGGAGGCGGCCAGGGCGGCCGACGCACACGACTTCATCCGCCGGCTGCCCGACGGCTACGACACCCGGGTCGACCCCAACTCCGCCCGCCTCTCCGGCGGCCAGCTCCAGCGCCTCGCCATCGCCCGCGCGATCCTGCGGGACGCGCCGGTACTCGTCCTGGACGAACCGACGACCGGCCTCGACTCGATGGCCGCGCGGCGGGTGGTCAAACCGCTGCGCCGGCTGATGACCGGCCGTACCACCATCATGATCACCCACGACCTCAACCTCGCGCCCGACGCCGACCGCATCCTCGTCGTGGACCGCGGCCACATCGTCGAGACCGGCCGCCACGAGGAACTGCTGGCGCGGGGCGGGGCCTACGCCCGTCTGCACCGCTCGCAGAACAACGCGATCATGGACACCGGCGAACTCCGGCTGCCGCTGTTCGTGGAACCCGGCGAGCGGGAACGCGAGCGGGAGGGTGAGCAGCGGCAGGAGCGGGAGTGGCAGCAGGCCGAGGCGCAACTGCTCCAGCAGCCCCAGCAGCAGCCGTGGGTGCCGTACGCGTACGAGGCACCGTACGAACCTGCCTACGACCAGTCCCACGCTCCTCCGCAGCCGTTGTACCAGCCGGCGTACGAGTCGGCGTACGCCGCCCAGGATCCCTACGGGGCCCCCGCCCCCTCCCCCTCCTCCCCTTCCCCCCTCTTTCCCGACGGCCGCCCCCTCTTCCGCGACGAGGTCCCGCTGCCGCCGTGGCCCGGGGTGTGAGGCGAGCGGCATAAAGAATTCACAGGCCGCGCGGAGTCCATTACCCTGGACCGGACAGTTCATCAAGCTGAACGCATGGCGGTGTCGGCGTCAGCGCCCGCATCACCTCCGCATCCGCATCCAGAGCCGAACCCCGTGGACCGCCCGTGAGTACCCCCAGCACCTCCGCTTCCGCCGCAGCCGCTTCCGCCGCCGCTGTTCCCGTCCCGGAGTCCCCGAGCCGCCGGGGCTCGCTCGGCCCCGTCGGTCTGGTGCTTGCGGGCGGCGTCTCGGTGCAGTTCGGCGCCGCACTGGCGGTGACGCTGATACCGAGGGCCGGTGCGCTGGGTGTGGTGACGCTGCGGCTCGTGGTGGCGGCGCTGGTCATGCTGCTGGTCTGCCGTCCGCGGATGCGCGGCCACTCGCGCGCGGACTGGGGGACGGTGATCGCCTTCGGCGTCACCATGGCGGCGATGAACGGCCTGTTCTACCAGTCCGTGGCCCGTATCCCGCTGGGCCCGGCGGTGACGCTGGAGGTGCTGGGTCCTCTGGCTCTCTCCGTGCTGGCCTCCCGTCGTGCCGTGAACGCGTTGTGGGCCGCGCTGGCCCTGGGCGGTGTCTTCCTGCTGAGCGGCGGAGGCTTCGGCGGCCTGGAGCCGGCCGGAGTCGCCTTCGCCCTCGCGGCGGGTGCGATGTGGGCGGGGTACATCATGTTCAGCGCGCGCACCGGCCGCCGTTTCCCGCAGGCGGACGGCCTGGCGCTGGCGATGGGCGTGGCGGCGCTGTCCTTCCTGCCGCTGGGCGTCGCGGAGTCCGGCACCCGGCTCCTCGACCCCGTGACCGTCGCTCTCGGCGCGGGCGTGGCGATCCTCTCCTCCGTCCTCCCGTACACCCTGGAACTCCTGGCCCTGCGCCGCCTGCCCGCCTCCACCTTCGCGATCCTGATGAGCCTGGAACCGGCGATCGCGGCGACGGCCGGCTTCCTGGTCCTGAGCCAGTCCCTGTCCGCGGTCCAGGCCGTCGCGATCGCCCTGGTGATCGCGGCCAGCATGGGAGCGGTACGCACCCAGGTGGGCCGCGGCCGTGCGAAGCCGCCCGTGCCGGACGTGCCCTGACGCCGACGCCGATACCAACGCCGATACCGGCACCGGCACCGGTACTGACTTCGTCACTCATCGTGCTGCCTCCCGCCGGCCCCGCCGTCTCCGTCGCCTTCGCCATCAACTGTCACACAGAGTAATCGATCGCACGCACACGGATGAGGCCCTGTGGATAACTAATTCATGCAAGCGTGCTTGATTGTTTCTACCCCCGCTGCCATGCTCCCCCCATGGCTGACCCGACGCCCGTGATCGATGATCTGCGTGCGGAGAGCGAGGAACTCGACCGGCTCGTGGCCGGGCTGGACGTGGCGCAGTGGGCACTGCCCACTCCCGCGGACGGGTGGACCGTCGCTCACCAGATCGCGCACCTTGCCTGGACCGACCGCTCGGCGCTGCTCGCCGTCACCGACGAGGACGGCTTCCGCGTGATGGTGGAGAAGGCCCTCGCCGCCCCCGCCACCTTCGTGGACGGCGGAGCCGAAGAGGGCTCCCGCCTGCCCGTCCCCGAGCTGCTCGCCGGGTGGCGGGACGGGCGGACCGCACTCGACCTGGCCCTGCGCCGGGCACCGGACGGAGCCAGGTTCCCCTGGTACGGGCCGCCCATGGCCGCCGCCTCCATGGCCACCGCCCGCCTGATGGAGACCTGGGCGCACGGCCTCGACATCGCCGAGGCGGTCGGCGCGGTCCGGGAACCCACCGCCCGCCTCCGGCACATCGCGCGGCTCGGCGTGCGGACCCGGGACTTCGCCTTCGGGGTACGGGGACTGCCCGTGCCCGAGGCAGCCTTCCGCGTCGAGCTCCGGGCCCCGGACGGCGAGGAGCTCTGGACCTACGGGCCCGAGGACGCCGACCAGCGGATCACCGGGACCGCCCTCGACTTCTGCCTCCTCGTCACCCAGCGCGCCCACCGCGCCGACCTCTCTCTCACCGCCACCGGCCCCGACGCCGACCGGTGGCTCGACATCGCCCAGGCCTTCGCCGGACCGCCCGGACCCGGCCGCCCCGCGCAGCCGGAGTCCCCTTCCGCGCAGGAGGACGCCCGATGACCCCGCACCCCGGTGGCGCAGGCCGTCCGATCGCCCGTCCCCCGGCGGAGGCACGCCGGTGACCCTCCGCATCGGCAACGCCTCCGGCTTCTACGGCGACCGTTTCGACGCCCTCCGCGAGATGCTCACCGACGGCCCCCTCGACGTCCTCACCGGTGACTACCTCGCCGAGCTGACCATGCTCATCCTCGGCCGGGACCGCCTCAAGGACCCCTCCGCCGGATACGCCCGCACCTTCCTGCGGCAGCTGGAGGAGACCCTCGGGCTCGCCCACGCGCGCGGGGTGAAGATCGTGACCAACGCGGGCGGACTGAACCCGGCGGGACTCGCCGGTGCCGTCCGGCAGCTCGCGGACCGGCTGGGCATCCCCGCGCGGGTCGCCCACGTCGAGGGCGACGACCTCACCGCCCGGTATCCCGGCAGCCTCGCCGCCCACGCCTACCTCGGCGGCTTCGGCATCGCCGAGTGCCTGCGCGCCGGGGCCGATGTCGTCGTCACCGGGCGGGTCACCGACGCCGCCCTGGTCACCGGGCCCGCCGCCGCCCACTTCGGATGGCAGCCCGGGGACCACGACCGGCTCGCCGGGGCCGTCGTCGCCGGACACGTCCTCGAATGCGGCACGCAGGCCACCGGCGGGAACTACGCCTTCTTCCGGGACGGCGACGTACGGCGGCCCGGGTTCCCGCTCGCCGAGCTGCACGCGGACGGCAGCTGCGTCATCACCAAGCACCCCGGCACCGGCGGCTTCGTCGACACCGGCACCGTCACCGCGCAGCTGCTCTACGAGACCGGCGGCGCCCGGTACGCGGGACCCGACGTCACCGCCCGCCTCGACACCGTACGGCTCACCCAGGCCGGACCCGACCGGGTGCGGATCTCCGGGGCACGCGGCGAGGCACCGCCGCCCACCCTCAAGGTCGGGCTCAACAGACTCGGCGGGTTCCGCAACGAGGTCGTCTTCGTGCTCACCGGCCTCGACATCGAGGACAAGGCCGGCCTGGTCCGCGCGCAGATGGACGACGCCCTCACGCGCGCGAAGGCCCGCCCCGCCGAGATCCGCTGGGACCTCGTCCGCACCGACCGGCCCGACGCGGGCACCGAGGAGACCGCCAGCGCCCTGCTCCGGCTCGTCGTGCGCGACCCGTCCCAGGAAGCCGTCGGACGGGCGCTGAGCGGCGCCGCCGTCGAACTCGCCCTCGCCAGCTACCCCGGGTTCAACGTGCTCGCCCCGCCCGGGAAAGGCGCGCCCTACGGCGTGTTCGAGGCCGCCCACGTGCCGCAGGACGCCGTCGAGCACACCGCCGTCCTGCCCGACGGCCGGCGTGTCGTCGTCTGCCCCCCGCGCCACACCCGCGCCCTCCAGGACGCCGGACAGCCACCCCTGCCCGAGCCCCTCACCCCCGCCGGTCCCACCCGCCGCGCCCCCCTCGGCCTCGTCGCCGGGGCCCGCAGCGGTGACAAGGGCGGCGACGCCAACGTCGGCGTGTGGGCCCGCGGCGAGGCGGCGTGGCGGTGGCTGGTGCACGAGCTGACCGCCGAGCGGTTCCAGGAACTGCTGCCCGAGACCGCGCCCCTCACCGTCGTCCGCCACGTGCTGCCCGACCTGCGCGCGCTGAACTTCGTCGTCGAGGGCGTCCTCGGCGCCGGAGTCGCCTCCCAGCACCGTTTCGACCCGCAGGCCAAGGCTCTCGGCGAATGGCTGCGCTCCCGCCACCTGGACATCCCGGAGGCCCTCCTGTGACCGTCCTGCCCACCGCCCTCGACACCGGCGGCGCCGACTACCGCACACACCGCGACACCATGCTCGCCAAGCTCGACGCCCTGGACGCCGAACACGCCAAGGCCCTCGCCGGCGGCGGCGACAAGTACGTGCAGCGGCACCGCGCGCGCGGGAAGCTGCTCGCACGCGAACGCGTCGAGCTGCTGCTCGACCCCGACACGCCGTTCCTGGAACTCTCGCCGCTGGCCGCCTGGGGCAGCGACCACACCGTCGGCGCGTCCATGGTCACCGGTATCGGTGTCGTCGAGGGCGTCGAATGTCTGATCACCGCCAACGACCCCACCGTGCGCGGCGGCGCCACCAACCCGTGGACCCTGAAGAAGGCCCTGCGCGCCAACGACATCGCCCTCGCCAACCGGCTGCCCGTCGTCAGCCTCGTCGAGTCCGGCGGCGCCGACCTGCCCTCCCAGAAGGAGATCTTCATCCCGGGCGGCGCGATCTTCCGGGACCTGACACGCCTGTCGGCCGCCGGGATCCCGACCGTCGCCGTCGTCTTCGGCAACTCGACGGCCGGAGGCGCGTACGTGCCCGGCATGTCCGACCACACGATCATGGTCAAGGAACGCGCCAAGGTGTTCCTCGGCGGGCCGCCGCTGGTGAAGATGGCCACCGGCGAGGAGAGCGACGACGAGTCGCTCGGCGGCGCCGAGATGCACGCGCGCGTGTCGGGACTCGCCGACCACTTCGCCGTCGACGAACTCGACGCACTGCGCCAGGCACGGCGTGTCGTGGCGCGCCTCAACCACCGCAAGGCCTACCCGGACCCCGCACCCGCCGAGCCGCCCCAGTACGACCAGGAGGAACTCCTCGGCATCGTGCCCGGCGACCTGAAGACCCCCTTCGACCCGCGCGAGGTGATCGCCCGGATCGTCGACGCCTCCGACTTCGACGAGTTCAAACCGCTGTACGGGACCAGCCTGGTGACCGGCTGGGCCGCCCTGCACGGCTACCCGGTGGGCATCCTCGCGAACGCCCAGGGCGTGCTGTTCAGCGAGGAGTCGCAGAAAGCCGCCCAGTTCATCCAGCTCGCCAACCAGCGCGACATCCCGCTGCTGTTCCTGCACAACACCACCGGTTACATGGTCGGCAGCCGCTACGAACAGGGCGGCATCGTCAAACACGGCGCCATGATGATCAACGCGGTGTCCAACTCGCGCGTGCCGCACCTGTCCGTACTGATCGGCGCGTCCTACGGCGCCGGGCACTACGGCATGTGCGGACGCGCCTACGACCCGCGTTTCCTGTTCGCCTGGCCGAGCGCCAAATCGGCCGTCATGGGACCGCAGCAGCTCGCCGGCGTGCTGTCGATCGTCGCCCGCCAGTCCGCCACCGCGAAGGGTCTGCCCTACGACGAGGACGCGGACACCGCGCTGCGCGCCATGGTGGAGCAGCAGATCGAAGCGGAGTCGCTGCCGATGTTCCTGTCCGGGCGGCTGTACGACGACGGCGTCATCGACCCGCGCGACACCCGCACCGTCCTCGGCCTGTGCCTGTCCGCCGTGCACACCGCGCCCTACGAGGGCGCGCGCGGCGGCTTCGGCGTCTTCCGGATGTGAGGGACCCCCACGTGATCACTTCAGTCCTTGTGGCCAACCGGGGCGAGATCGCCTGCCGGATCTTCCGCACCTGCGCCGAACTGGGGATCCGGACGGTCGCCGTGTACTCGGACGCCGACGAGAACGCGCTCCACGCGCGCGTGGCCGACGCCGCCGTACGGCTGCCGGGCGCGTCGCCCGCCGACACCTATCTGCGCGGCGAGCTGATCGTGAAGGCCGCCGCCGCGGCCGGTGCCGACGCCGTGCACCCCGGCTACGGCTTCCTGTCCGAGAACGCCGGCTTCGCGCGCGCCGTCCTCGACGCCGGCCTGGTGTGGATCGGGCCGCCGCCCGGGGCGATCGAGGCCATGGCGTCCAAGACCCGCGCCAAGGAACTCATGGGCATCGCGCCCCTGGGCGAGGTCGGACCGGACGACCTGCCGGTGCTCGTGAAGGCCGCCGCGGGCGGCGGAGGCCGCGGGATGCGCGTCGTACGGCGGCTCGGCGAGCTGGACGACGCGCTGGCCGCCGCGCGCGCCGAGGCCGCGAGCGCCTTCGGGGACGGCGAGGTCTTCGTCGAGCCGTACGTCGAGGGCGGCCGCCATGTCGAGGTGCAGGTCCTCGCCGACACGCACGGCACGGTGTGGACGCTCGGCACCCGCGACTGCTCCCTCCAGCGCCGCCACCAGAAGGTCGTCGAGGAGGCCCCGGCACCCGGCCTGCCCGACGCGCTCGAGGCCGAACTGTGCGCGCTCGCGGTGCGTGCCGCGCGCGCCGTCGACTACGTCGGCGCGGGCACCGTCGAGTTCCTGGTCGCGGGCGGCAAGGCGCACTTCCTGGAGATGAACACCCGCCTCCAGGTCGAGCACCCCGTCACGGAGGCCGTGTTCGGCGTCGACCTGGTCGCCCTCCAGCTCGCCGTCGCGGAGGGCGCCCCGCTGGACGAACGGCCGCCCCCCGCGCGCGGGCACGCGATCGAGGCCCGCCTGTACGCCGAGGACCCCGGCAGCGGCTGGGCCCCGCAGACCGGCACCCTGCACCGCCTCGCCCTCCCCGGCACCGGCCACCAAGGTCCTGGTGGCGGCCCCGGCATCCGTCTGGACACCGGCTACGCCGACGGCGACGACATCGGCGTCCACTACGACCCGATGCTCGCCAAGGCCGTCGCCCACGCGCCGACCCGCGCGGAGGCCGTCCGCAGGCTCGCCGCCGCCCTGGAACGCGCCGAGGTGCACGGCCCGGTCACCAACCGCGACCTCCTGGTGCGCTCCCTGCGGCACCCCGAGTTCACCGCCGCCCGCATGGACACCGGCTTCTACGACCGCCACCTCGCCGCCCTCACCGAACCGGCCGCCGACCCGTACGCCCCGCTCGTCGCCGCCCTCGCCGACGCGCACGGCCGTTCCCGCTTCGGCGGCTGGCGCAACGTGCCCTCGGCGCCGCAGACCAAGCGGTACCTGATGGCGGGCGAGGAACACGAGGTCGCCTACCGGCACACCCGCGGCGGCGGTCTGGCCGCCGACGGGGTGCGGGTCGTGCACGCCGACGCACGGCGTGTCGTCCTGGAGACCGGCGGCGTACGGCGGACCTACGACGTGGCCCGCTACGGCGGCGACCGCGTGTACGTCGGCGCCACCGCCCTCACCGCCCTGCCCCGCTTCCCCGACCCGGCCGCCCAGCAGGCCCCCGGCTCCCTGCTGGCCCCGATGCCCGGCACCGTCGTCAAGGTCGCCGACGGACTGGCCGTCGGAGCCGCCGTACAGGCCGGACAGCCCCTGCTGTGGCTGGAGGCGATGAAGATGCAGCACCGCATCTGCGCACCCGCCGGCGGCACCCTCAGCGCCCTGCACGCCGTGCCCGGCCTCCAGGTGGAGGTCGGCACACTCCTGGCCGTGGTCGACGCCGGCGACGACACCCCCGACGACACCTCTGACGACGCCCCGGGCACCGCCCCCGACAAGGAGGACCAGTGAGCGCCACCCTGGAACCGCAAGAGCACAAGGACCTGCGTGCCGCGGTCGCGGCACTCGGCACCCGCTTCGGCCGCGAGTACGTCACGAACGTCGCCCGGCAGGGCGGCCACCCCGACGAACTGTGGGCGGAGGCCGCCAAGCTCGGCTATCTCGGCGTCAACCTGCCCGAGGAGTACGGCGGCGGGGGCGGCGGCATCGCCGAGCTCTCGATCGTCCTGGAGGAACTCGGCGCCGCGGGCTGCCCGCTGCTGATGATGGTCGTCTCGCCCGCCATCTGCGGCACCGTCATCGCCCGCTTCGGCACCGCGGAGCAGAAACGCGCCTGGCTGCCCGGACTCGCCGACGGCACCCGCCGGATGGCGTTCGGCATCACCGAGCCCGACGCCGGCTCCAACTCGCACCGCATCACCACCACCGCCCGCCGCGACCCGGCCGGCGGCGACTGGCTGCTGACCGGCCGCAAGGTGTTCATCTCCGGCGTCGACATCGCCGACGCCACCCTGATCGTCGGCCGCACCGAGGACGCGCGCACCGGCCGCCTCAAGCCCTGCCTGTTCATCGTCCCGCGCGACGCCGAGGGCTTCCGGCGACGGCAGCTCGACATGGAACTCAGCTCCGCCGAGAAACAGTTCGAGCTGACCCTCGACGACGTGCGGCTGCCCGCCGACGCGCTGGTCGGCGACGAGGACGCCGGACTCCTCCAGCTGTTCGCCGGGCTCAACCCGGAACGCATCATGACGGCCGCGTTCTCGATCGGCATGGGCCGCTACGCGCTCTCCCGCGCCGTCGCCTACGCGCGCGAACGCTCCGTCTGGGAGACCCCCATCGGCGCCCACCAGGCGATCGCCCACCCGCTCGCCCAGGCGCACATCGACCTCGAACTCGCCCGCCTGATGATGCAGAAAGCGGCCCACCTGTACGACGCCGGTGACGACACGGGAGCCGGAGAGGCCGCCAACATGGCCAAGTACGCGGCCGCCGAGGCATGCGTCAGGGCCGTCGACCAGTCCGTGCACACCCTCGGCGGCAACGGCCTCACCCGCGAGTTCGGCATCGCCTCGCTGATCACCGCCTCGCGCGTGTCGCGCATCGCGCCCGTCAGCCGGGAGATGATCCTCAACTACGTCTCCCACCAGACCCTGGGCCTGCCCAAGTCGTACTGAGCAGCGCGCAGTTCATCGTCCGTACTGAACGGCACAGCCTTGTCCAGCACAGCGTCGTGCGAGGAGAAACCGTGTTCCGCAGCGAGTACGCAGACGTCCCGGCCGTAGAACTCCCCATCCACGAGGCCGTCCTGGGCCGGGCCGCCGAGTTCGGCGACGCGCCCGCGCTGATCGACGGCACCGACGGCACCACCCTCAGCTACGCCCAGGTGGACCGCTTCCACCGCCGTATCGCCGCCGCGCTCGCCGAGACCGGTGTGCGCAAGGGCGACGTGCTGGCCCTGCACAGCCCCAACACGATCGCCTTCCCGCCCGTCTTCTACGCCGCCACGCGCGCGGGCGCCGCCGTCACCACTGTGCACCCGCTCGCCACGGCCGAGGAGTTCGCCAAGCAGCTGAAGGACTCCGGCGCCCGCTGGATCGTCACCGTCTCACCGCTCCTGGAGACCGCCCGCGCCGCCGCGGACCTCGCGGGCGGCGTCCAGGAGATCTTCGTCTGCGACAGCGCGCCCGGACACCGCTCGGTCCTCGACATGCTCGCCTGCGAGGCCCCCGAACCGCAGGTCGACATCGACCCCGTCGACGACGTGGCCGTCCTGCCGTACTCGTCCGGGACCACCGGCGTCCCCAAGGGCGTCATGCTCACCCACCGCCAGATCGCCACCAACCTGGTGCAGCTCGAACACACCGTCGACGCCGGACCCGGCCACCGTGTCCTCGCCGTCCTGCCGTTCTTCCACATCTACGGCCTCACGGCCCTGATGAACGGCCCGCTGCGGCTGGGCGCCACGGTCGTCGTGCTGCCCCGCTTCGAGCTGGAGACCTTCCTCGCCGCTGTCCAGAACCACCGCATCAACGGCCTGTACGTCGCCCCTCCGATCGTCCTGGCCCTCGCCAAGCACCCCGTGGTCGCCGACTACGACCTCTCCTCGCTGGAGTACATCGTCAGCGCCGCCGCCCCGCTGGACGCCGCTCTCGCCGCCGCCTGCTCGAAGCGCCTCGGCCTGCCGCCCGTCGGCCAGGGCTACGGCATGACGGAACTGTCGCCCGGCTCCCACGCCGTCCCCCAGGCCCTCATGCGCGACGCGCCGCCCGGCACCGTCGGCAAGCTCGTCGCCGGGACCGAGATGCGCATCGTGTCCCTCGACGACCCCGGCAAGGACCTCGGCCCCGGCGAGGCCGGCGAGATCCTCATCCGCGGCCCCCAGGTCATGAAGGGCTACCTCGGCCGCCCCGACGCCACCGCCGCGATGATCGACGAGGACGGCTGGCTGCACACCGGCGACATCGGCCGCGTGGACGACGACGGCTGGCTGTTCGTCGTCGACCGCGTCAAGGAACTCATCAAGTACAAGGGCTACCAGGTGGCCCCCGCCGAACTGGAGGCCCTCCTGCTCACCCACCCCGGCATCGCCGACACCGCCGTCGTCGGCGCGTACGACGCCGACGGCAACGAGATCCCGCACGCCTTCGCCGTCCGCCAGCCGTCCGCCCCCGGTCTCACCGCGGACGACGTCATGGCCTACGTCGCCGAACACGTCGCCCCCTACAAGCGGGTGCGCCGGGTCACCTTCGTGGACGCCGTGCCGCGCGCCGCGTCCGGCAAGATCCTCCGCCGCGAACTGCGGGGCCGCTCATGACCGCGCCGTCGCCCTCCTCCGTGGCCCTGATCGGCCGCACGCGCGCGCGGGGCGTCGAGTTCCTCAGCCTCGACTCCACCGCCACCCGCAACGCGCTGTCCTCCGTCCTCGTCGGCGCGCTGTCCGCCGCCCTCACCGACTGCGCCCGCGACGACGCCGTGCGCGCCGTCGTGCTCACCCACACCGGCACCACCTTCTGCGCCGGTGCCGATCTGCGCGACCCGCCGGACCCGGACGCCTTCACCGGGCTGCTGCGGCAGCTCGTCGAACTGCCCAAGCCGGTCGTCGCCCGCGTCACCGGGCACGTCCGCGCGGGCGGCCTCGGCCTGCTGGCCGCCTGCGACATCGCGGCCGGCGGCGACGGCGCCACGTTCGCCTTCACCGAGGTGCGCATCGGGGTCGCGCCCGCGGTGATCTCCCTGCCGCTGCTGCCCCGCACCGACCCGCGCGCCCTGGCCCGCTACTACCTCACCGGTGAGCGCTTCGGCGCGGCGGAGGCGGCCCGCATCGGCCTGCTGACGGTCGCGGCACCCGCGGGAGGCACCGGTGCCGACGCCGACGGCGGTTCTGACGCCGTAGCCGCCCCGGACACCGACCCGTACGCCGCCCTGGACGCCGTGCTGGAACCCGTCCTGGACGGACTGCGACGGTCCGCGCCCGAGGCCCTGGCCGAGACGAAACGGCTGCTCACGGCTAGGGTGCTGGAGTCGTTCGACCGGGACGCGGCCCTTCTCACCGCGCTCTCGGCCCGGCTGTTCGCCTCCCCGCAGGCCCGCGAGGGGATGACGGCCTTCCTCGAACGCCGGGACCCCGCGTGGGTGCTGTGAGACGAGGAGACGACGGAACAGCAGGAGCGCGGAGGACGTGGAACCGGGATGGGCGTGACGTCGGTCGACCGAGTACCCAAGCAGGACCGCAGCCGGGCCACCCGGCAGCGACTCCTGGAGGCCGCCGTGGCCTGCCTCGCCGAGCACGGCTGGGCGGGCTCCACCGTCTCCGTCGTCGCCGAGCGGGCCGGAGTGAGCCGGGGCGCCGCCCAGCACCACTTCCCGACCAGGGAGGACCTGTTCACCGCCGCCGTCGAGTACGTCGCCGAGGAACGCTCCAGCGCCCTGCGTGAGCTGTTCCCGCAGGGCGCCGCCGACCGGCGGGCGGTGGTGTCCGCCCTGGTCGACCTGTTCACCGGACCGCTCTTCCGCGCCGCCCTGCACCTGTGGGTCGCCGCCTCGAACGAGGAACAGCTGCGGCGGCGGGTGACGGAGCTGGAGGCCCGGGTCGGCCGCGAGACCCACCGCATCGCCGTCGAACTGCTCGGCGCGGACGAGTCCCGGCCCGGCGTCCGCGAGACCGTGCAGGGCCTGCTCGACATGGCCAGAGGCCTCGGCCTCGCGAACCTCCTCACCGACGACAGCGCCCGCCGCGACGGCGTGGTGTCCCAGTGGGCGGCCCTGCTGGACACGGCACTGGACTGAGCGACCGGACCCCGGCGGCCAGAACCCCGGAGTCCGGCCGGGCGGCGGGTCCGGCCGGTGGGCGTTGCCCGGCCCCTGGTGGCCTCCCGGCCGGTGCGGCGCGCGGCGTGATCGGGCGGTGGTCCAGGGGTGTGGTGCCGGACGGACGGTTGTCCGTCCGGCGGGGGTGGCTCAGTGGGCGATGGCGGTGTACCCGGTGACGTCCTGGGGGCCGCGTGGCGCGGGACCGATGTAGCGTGCCGACGGGCGCACCAGGCGTCCGGTGCGCTTCTGCTCCAGGACGTGCGCCGACCAGCCCGCGATCCGCGCGCAGGTGAACATCGACGCGAACAGGCTCGCCGGTACCTCGGCGAAGTCCAGCGTGATCGCCGCCCAGAACTCCACGTTCGTCGCCAGGACACGGTCCGGGCGCCGGTCGTGCAGTTCCTCCAGCGCCGCCTTCTCCAGCGCCTCGGCGACCTCGTAGCGCGGCGCGCCGAGATCCTTGGCGGTTCGGCGCAGCACGCGCGCGCGGGGGTCCTCGGCCCGGTAGACACGGTGACCGAAGCCCATGAGGCGCTCACCGCTGTCCAGGACCCGCCTGACGTACGCCCGCGCGTCACCGGTGCGCTCGATCTCCTCGATCATGTGCAGCACCCGGGAGGGCGCGCCGCCGTGCAGCGGGCCCGACATGGCGCCCACCGCGCCGGAGAGCGCGGCGGCGACGTCGGCGCCGGTGGAGGCGATGATGCGGGCGGTGAACGTGGACGCGTTCATGCCGTGCTCGGCGGCGGAGGTCCAGTAGGCGTCGACGGCCGCGGTGTGCCGGGGGTCGGGCTCACCGCGCCAGCGGATCATGAAGCGCTCGACGATCGAGTGCGCCTTGTCGATCTCACGCTGCGGCACCATCGGCAGCGTCTGGCCGCGCGCCGACTGGGCGACGTAGGACAGGGCCATGACGGAGGCGCGCGCGAGGTTGTCGCGGGCCTCCCGCTCGTCGATGTCGAGCAGGGGTTTGAGACCCCAGGCCGGTGCGAGCATGGCGAGCGCCGACTGCACGTCGACCCGCACGTCACCGGAGTGCACCGGGAGAGGGAACGGTTCGGCGGGCGGCAGCCCGGGGGTGAAGGCTCCGTCGACGAGCAGTCCCCAGACGTTGCCGTACGAGACGTGACCGACCAGGTCCTCGATGTCGACGCCCCGGTACCGCAGGGCGCCGCCCTCCCGGTCGGGTTCGGCGATCTCCGTCTCGAACGCGATGACTCCTTCGAGTCCGGGTACGAAGTTCGACATCGGGCGGCTCCTCGTGATGGGTACGGCGGCTGGGTCTGCATACGTCGTCGGATGCAACACGTGGGGGACGCCGCGTGGACCGTGGCGTCGTGGACCCGGCCCGCGGCGAGGCGGCGGGCGGGTGAGGCAGGAAAGACTGTGCTGTTGTGCGGGTGCTGTGCGGGCTTCCGCGGGGGTGGAACAGAGGGTGGAACGGGGGTGGTGCGGGGGACGGGGACACGGGCGGAAACCGGAGCGGCATCAGCACGATATCTCCGAGTGCCACCTTTGGGGAGGGCTCGCGGCACTCAGTGCCACTATGAAGGTGCTGTGGAATGCGGGCCGGACGTCCCTCCGGCTACGCCGCGTGCATACGGCAAGATGAACGAGTGACCGAACGCGACCCCCTCCCCGACCCCGCAGACCCCGCCGCCATGCGCAGGCACTACCAGGAGGAGGGCCTCGACGAGGCCGGCCTGGCAGCCGACCCGATGACGCAGTTCGCGCGGTGGTTCGAGGAGGCCGCGCAGGCCGCCGACCAGGGACTGGTCTACGAGCCCAACGCGATGATCGTCTCCACGGCCGACGCCGAGGGCCGTCCCGGCTCACGCACCGTGCTGATGAAGCAGTACGACGGGCAGGGGATCGTCTTCTACACCAACTACGACTCCGCCAAGGCCCGTGACCTCGCCGTCAATCCGCAGGTCGCGGTGGTGTTCCCCTGGCACGCGCTGGCCCGCCAGGTCGTCGTCACCGGCACCGCGCGCCGTACCGGCCGCGACGAGACCGCCGCGTACTTCCGCACCCGGCCGCACGGCTCCCAGCTCGGTGCCTGGGCCAGCGTCCAGTCCTCGGTGATCGGTTCCCGCTCCGAGCTCGACGCCGCCTACGCGAAACTGGCCGCGCGCTACCCCGAGGGCGAACAGGTCCCGGTGCCGCCGAACTGGGGCGGTTTCCGCATCGCGCCGCGCACCGTCGAGTTCTGGCAGGGCCGCCACAACCGCCTCCACGACCGCCTGCGCTACACCGCGCAGCCGGACGGCAGCTGGCGGGTCGAGCGCCTGAGCCCCTGAACGCGCCCCGCCCCCGTCTCCCGGCGGAAGGGGTCCCGGACGCAGACGACCCGCGAGCTCGGGTCCCCCCGCCGGGCGGCGGGGGAGCCGGCCGGACGTACCGGCGAGCTCGCGGGTCGGGTGACTGCGTTGGATTCAGGCCGGCTGCGTGCAGAGACTGCACGCCGGTCCGGCACCGCACTGCGTGGGGTGACGGGCGCTAGCCCGCAGCCACCTCCGACGTCCGGTGTGCATACATGCTCCGAACCACCTCCTTTCCTCGGTACCGCCACCCTAAGAACCCCTCGCCCCCGGAATCAACCACTTTTTTCCCGCCCGCTTCCGGAACCGGGGTCTACGCGCGAAGGTCCTCGCCCACCGCATGAATGACCCACCCGCCGTCGGGGCATAGTGGCCGGTGAACGGCGTGCAACGATTCTCTCAATCTTGCGGGAACGACGTGTGGGCTCTGTCACGTTCGAGTTGAATGAAGGCCGAGCGAACCGACGCGCCGCTACTCGCGGGCGCAGCCTGCAGGGGGTTCTGGTGAGTGCTTCCCGGCGCAGTGGCGCCACCGACGAGCTGGGGCCCGACGAACGCGGGCCCGAGAGGGGCGGTCCCGCGCAGGGCGGTCCCGGCGGACCGGAAGAGCCGGGCGGCTCCGAGGGCGACCGCGGGGCGGAACTGCTCGCGGCGCTCCTCGACGGCATGGACGCCGCCCTGTGCGCCTTCGACGCGGACGGCGTGGTCACGCACTGGAACCGGGAGGCCGAGCGGATCCTCGGCTGGACCGCGGCCGAGGCCGTCGGCCGACACGGGTTCGCCGGATGGGCGGTGCGCAGCGCCGACGCGGAGGAGGTCGAGGCGCGGCTGCTGTCGGCCATGCACGCGCCCGGGCGGCAGGTGCACGAGTTCGCGCTGCTCACCAAGGACGGCGGCCGGGTGCTCGTGCGTACCCAGTCCGCCGCCGTGCCGGGGCCGGGCGGGAAGCCCGCCGGGGTGTACTGCGCCTTCAGCGAGGTGCACGCGCAGATCGACCTGGAGCGGTCCATCGCGCTGAGCGAGGCGCTGTTCGAGGACGCCGCCTGGGGCGTCGTCCTCGTCGACGCCGACCTGCGGCCCGCCGTGGTCAACGCGCACGCCGCGCGGGCCCTCGGTATCGGGCGGACGTCGGCGCTCGGGCGGCCGATCGGCGAACTGCTCGCGCAGGGCGTCGAGGAACTGGAGGGCGCGCTCACCCATGTCCTCGCCGAGGGCGCGCCGCCCGCGCCCGCCGAGATGTGGGTGACCGTGCGCACCCCGGACGGCGAGAAGCGGCGCTGCTGGCGCAACGGCTTCCTGCGGCTGTCCTCACCGCTCGCCGAGGAGCCCGTGCCGCTCGGCGTCGGCTGGCTCTTCCTGGACGTCACCGACGCCAAGCAGGCCGAGCAGGAGGCGGCCCTGCTGCGGTTCCGCGCCAGCCAGCTGCACCGCGCCGCCCGTGCCGCAGCCGAGTGTGAGGACCCCGCGGAGGCCGCCACCGTCCACCTCGACTTCGCCCTCGCCGGGTTCGCCGACCACGCCCTGATCGACCGGGTCGCGGGCGGCGCGCTGCCCGACGGCGGCACGGGCCCCGTCCGGCTGGTGCGGGTCGCCGCCACGCCGTCCGGCGCGCCCGGCCCGAGCGTGCTCGGCGGCCACTCCGGGCTGCCCGTGCGCTACGACGACGGCCACCCCGCCCTCCAGTGCGCCGAGCGCGCCGGGACGGTCCGGGCGGACGCCGGGGGCGTGGCGCCCGAGCGGGCGCGCGAGTGGGCGCTGGCCCGGCAGTGGCCCGGCGACGCGGTCCACGCGCTGTGCGCGGTGCTGCGCAGCCGGGGCCGCACCCTGGGCGTGGTGACCTTCCTGCGCGGCGCCGGCCGCAGCCGCTTCGAGCGGTCCGACGGGACGTACGCGGAGGACGTGGCCGTACGGATCGCCTCGGCGCTCGACCTCGCCGGCCTGCCGGAACGGTAAGCCTGTCCGGCGGATCAGCCGGGAGAACCGGTGGCCCGGAAGTCCGGAGATCCGCTGGCCCGGGAGCGCGGAGTCCGCTGGCCCGGCAGCCCGGCAGCCCGGAGGCTTGGGGGCCTTGAGATCCGCGGGCCCGGAGGCTCCGGCGCGCGCGGAGTCCTGGTGGTCCGGGAGCGTGGAGCCTTGGTGGCCCGGTGCCCCGGTGCCCCGGTGGGGTCAGTGGTCGTAGAAGATCCGGTCTCCGTACTCGTCCATCACGCGTGCGTTCCAGGCGTGGCCGCCGTCCACGTTGCCTGAGCGCAGCAGCGGCGGCTGGATGCCGCGGCCGACGAGGACGCCGGCCGCCGTGGCGACGACCGCCTGCAGCAGCGCGGACGTGACGACCGTCGAGGTCGGGCCGAACGGCGCCGGGATGCCCTCCAGGGTGAGTTCGGCGTCGCCGACCGGGATCCGGGAGTCCAGGACGAGGTCGCAGTGGTCCTTCAGGAACGTCCCCGAGGCGCTGCGGGACGTGGTCTCGCTCGCGTACGCCACCGACGTCACGCCGATGACCTTCACGCCCAGCGCGCGGGCGCCGACCGCCAGCTCGACGGGCAGCGTGTTGCGCCCGGACAGGGAGATCACCACCAGGGCGTCCCCGGCGCGCAGCGGGGACGTCTCCAGGACGACGTCCGCGAGGCCCCCGACGCGCTCCAGGGCGGATCCCAGGGTGGCGGGGCGCACATCGACGCCGAGGGCGCCCGGGACGACGAGCAGGTTCATCAGGGCCAGTCCGCCCGCCCGGTAGACGAGGTCCTGGGCCGGGAGCGAGGAGTGGCCCGCTCCGTACGCGAACAGCCTGCCGCCGGCCTCGACGGTGTCGGCGAGCAGGGTGGCCGCCGCCTCGATCGTCTCGGCGTCCTCGTCGCGGACGCGCCGCAGCAGGGCGATCGCCGCGTCGAAGTACTGTCCGGCCAGCTTGCCGTCGGTCATGCGTGGGGGTCCCTTCGACGTGTCCGGTGACGGTTCCGGCGGTTGTCCCGGCGCCCTCGCGGGGGCCGCACCGGCGCCGTGTCGGCGTACGCGTGTGAGGCGCGTGCGCGCGTGTCGCGGATCACCGTGCGGTCTGGACCAGTGTGCTGTCAACACGGCGGCGCGCAGGGCCTGTACGGCGCCGGGAAGCACGGGGTTCCCGCGGCGCGGCCCGGTTGTCGGCGGGATGCGTCAGAATTGGCTTTCAGGGCCGGCGCTACGCGGCCAGCGCACGCGCCGGAGCCGGCGAGCTTCCCGGCAGAGGTAATCGAGGGGCACGAATGTCCGGACTGATCGACACCACGGAGATGTATCTCCGCACCATCCTCGAGCTCGAGGAGGAAGGCGTGGTCCCCATGCGCGCCCGGATCGCCGAGCGGCTCGACCAGAGCGGGCCGACGGTGAGTCAGACGGTGGCACGGATGGAGCGCGACGGCCTGGTGGCCGTGGCCAGCGACCGCCACCTCGAACTGACCGAGGAGGGCCGCAGGCTGGCCACCCGCGTGATGCGCAAGCACCGGCTCGCCGAGTGCCTGCTCGTCGATGTGATCGGCCTGGAGTGGGAGCAGGTGCACGCGGAGGCGTGCCGCTGGGAGCACGTGATGAGCGAGGCCGTGGAGAAGCGGGTGCTGGAGCTGCTCCGGCACCCCACCGAGTCGCCCTACGGCAACCCGATCCCCGGCCTGGAGGAACTGGGCGAGAAGGACGGCGCCGACCCGTTCCTGGACGAGAGCATGGTGTCGCTGGCCGAGCTCGACCCGGGCCTGGACGGCAAGACCGTCGTGGTCCGCCGGATCGGGGAGCCGATCCAGACGGACGCGCAGCTGATGTACACGCTGCGGCGTGCGGGGGTGCAGCCGGGCTCGGTGGTGAGTGTGACGGAGGCGGCCGGCGGGGTGCTGGTGGGCAGCGGCGGCGAGGCCGCGGAGCTGGAGGCGGACATCGCCTCGCACGTCTTCGTCGCCAAGCGCTGAGCCGGAACCGGAACAACGAGCCGGAACCGGAACAACCGTCGGCTTCCCCGCCCGCAGCTGTTTCCGTGCATATGTTTCCGTGACAGGTGTCGAATGTGTCGAACACGCCGATTCCATGATCCAGTGTGCCGAATCGCAGCGCTCCGGCGCTCCGCGTGCAACGCTGTCGCGTAAGGCATATGACCTGAGGGGGGAGCGGGCGGATGTGCCGCAGACACAGTGAGGGCCCCGGCGCCTTGCGGCGCCGGGGCCTGTCCTCCCCTGTGCTGACCCGGAGCCCCGAGCTCTCAAGGTCAGTCCCCGCGGACCCCTGTCCCCGAGCGGTCCGCCTCCTGCTGAAGATCTCCCCCCGTCGGTCGCGATCATTCCTGGCGGAGTGTCACTCGAACGAGGGGTGTTGGCTGCCGGAACCATGTTTTCGAATACGCATTCGATATCCTGTGCGGGTAGGGGCACAGACATACGCGTAGACGTGATCCAGGGTGAGTGGTCCGAGCGGAGCTAGGGGGTGCCGGGACCGATGGCGCGGCGCATCGACGTGACCGGGGCGGGCGGTGTCCGCCTCGCGGCCTGGGAGTTCGGGGACCCGGTCAAGACGGGTCCGGGGGCGGCACTGGACCCGGCCGCGGATCCGGTGCACCAGGGGCGGCCCGGTGTGCTGTTACTGCACGGGCTGATGGGCCGCGCCTCGCACTGGGCGTCCACCGCCCGCTGGCTGTCCGAGCGGCACCGCGCGGTCGCCCTCGACCAGCGCGGACACGGCCAGAGCGCGAAGCCCCCGGCGGGGGCCTACACCCGGGACGCGTACGTCGAGGACGCCGAGGCGGCCCTCGAACAGCTCGCCCTCGCCCCCGCCGTCCTCATCGGGCACGCCATGGGGGCGCTCACCGCCTGGCAGCTGGCCGCGAAGCGTCCCGACCTGGTGCGCGGGCTCGTCATCTGCGACATGCGGGCGTCGGCGCTGGGCGCGGCCTCGCAGCGGGAGTGGGCGGACTGGTTCGACGCGTGGCCCGTGCCGTTCGCGACACTCGCCGACGTGCGCAAATGGTTCGGGGAGGACGACCCGTGGGTGGAACGGCCCAGCCCGGCGCGGGGGGAGTTCTACGCCGAGGTGATGCAGGAGTCGTCCGACGGGTGGCGTCCGGTGTTCGAGCCCGCGCAGATGCTCACGTCACGGGAGACCTGGGTGTACGACGCGCACTGGGAGGAACTGGCGCAGGTACGGTGCCCGACGCTGGTCGTGCGGGGACTGGACGGAGAACTGGGGCGGGCGGAGGCGCAGGAGATGGTGCGGGTGCTGCCGCTGGGGGAGTACGCGGACGTGGCTGACGCCGGTCACCTGGTGTTCTACGACCAGCCTGCCGCCTGGCGGGCCGTCGTGGAACCGTTCCTGGACGGGGTCCTGGCCGTGTGAGGCGGCCGGCTGCCGCGGACAGGGGGCACGGGACGGGCCACGGGGGACTTCGCCACGGGCGGGGGGTTCGGCCCCGGCCCGGTCCCGGCTCCGTCAGCCCTTGCTCACCGCCGCCAGGATCTCCGGGAGGCGGCTCGCCGTGCGGGGCGCGGCCAGGCGCAGGGAGAGCCAGGCGACGAGCGCGCCGTAGGCCGTGCCGACGGGGAGAAGGAGCCAGGTCCAGGGGGAGCCGGTCACGTTGAGCCAGATCGTCAGGGCGATGACCGGGGAGCAGAGCACCGCCGCGGCCGCCATCCCGCCGAAGACGGAGATCCAGGCGAGGCCCTGCTGGCCGGCGGCCACGTTCCGGTGGCTGTCCTGGGGGATGGAGTACGGGAAGAGCGCCGAGGCCCACGCGCCGGTGGCCAGCATCGCGCCGAGCAGGGCGAACGACAGGCCCAGCACCTCCGGGAGCTTCGGCCAGTCGCCGAGCAGGCCCGCGGTCAGCGACGTGACGAGGACGGCGTACGGCAGGATGACCAGCAGCAGGGCGAAGGCCCGGCCGCGCAGCTCGACGTAGGCGTCCCGGGGGGAGGCGACGGTCGCCGCGACCATCCAGAAGGCGGAGCCGTCCTGACCGTACTGGTTGTACATCTGCATGCCGATCATTCCGGCGGCGAAGCAGGAGAAGTAGACGGAGCCGGTGTCGCGGAGGGCGTTGAACACCGGGACGATCAGGCCGATCGCGAGCGCGGCCCCCCAGGCGCCCTTGGTCTTGGGGTCGCGCCAGACGTAGCGCAGGCTGCGTTCCATGACGGTGCCGGTGCGGCCGGACGGCAGCAGGCGGGCCGCACCCGACCGGTCGGCCGGGCCGCGGCCGCGACCGCGGGAGGCGGGTTCGGCGGCCTGGAGGGTGGAGGCGTCGGGCGAGGTCATCAGCCGGGTCAGCGTGCGGGACCACACGGTGAGGGCCAGCGCCAGGAAGACCGCGCTCAGAGCGAGTTGGGCGGCGGCGACGCCGTACGACCCGTCGCTCACGGACTGCACCGCGCCGACCGCCGACGCGGGCGGCACCCAGCGCACCACGTCCGCCGCCGGAGCGAGCTGCGTCAGGGCACTCGCCGAACCGAGGCGCTGCACGGCGAAGTTGACGAGCTGCGCGCCGATCGCGATGGCGAGGCCGCTGAGCACCGCCAGGTCGCGTCCCTTGCGGCTGTTCAGCAGGCGCACGTTGGCGGCGGCGACGGCTCGCGCGAGGGCCACACAGGCCAGCAGCGCGACGGCGACGGCGACGACCGCGGTGACGGAGGCCGCCGGGCCGTGGGCGACCGACACGGCGCAGCCGGTGAGCAGGAGGAGAGTGAACAGCGGGCCGATGCCGACGAGGGAGGCGGCGAGCAGCGCCCGTACCAGCGGACGGGGCCGCAGCGGGAGCATCACCAGGCGGGTCGGGTCGAGGGTCTCGTCGCCGCCGGGCGCGAACAGCGGCATCACGGTCCAGCCGAGGGCCAGGGCGGCCGTCGCGATGACGGCGACGGCGTCGGCGTGCGCGTGCCCGCGCAGGGCGATCAGACCGAGCAGCTGGAGCGCGGCGAACAGGAGCGCGACGATCGCCGAGACGACGTACGCGGCCCGGCGTCCCCCGGACTGCCGCAGGCCGTTGCGCAGCAGGGACAGCTTCAGCCGTATGACGACGGGGGTGACGGCCGGGCTGTCCGGACCGGCGCTCACCGGGAACCGCCGCCCAGCCAGTCGAGGTCGGTCCCGGTGTTCCGGCCGTTCGCGCCGACGAGTTCGAGGAACGCCTGCTGAAGGGTGGGGGCGTCGCCGCGCACCTGGTCGAGAGGGCCGTGCGCCCGGATGCGCCCGGCGGCCATCACGGCCACCCAGTCGCACAGCGACTCCACCAGCTCCATGACGTGGGAGGAGAAGACGACGGTGGCGCCGGAGGCGGTGTAGCGCTCCAGGACGCCGCGGATGATCTGGGCGGACACCGGGTCGACGCCCTCGAAGGGCTCGTCGAGGAAGACGATGTCGGGATTGTGGAGCAGGGCGACGGCGAGACCGATCTTCTTGCGCATCCCGGTCGAGTAGTCGACGACCAGCTTGTGCTGCGCCCCGGCCAGATCGAGCACGTCGAGGAGCTGCGCGGCCCGCTTGTCGACCTCGGCGCCCGGCAGACCGCGCAACCGGCCGCTGTAACCCAGCAGTTCGCGCCCCGACAGCCGCTCGAACAACCGCAGTCCCTCGGGCAGCACGCCGATCCGCGCCTTGACCGCCACCGGATCGCGCCACACGTCGTGTCCCACGACCTCGACGCTGCCCTGGTCGGGCCGCAGCAGCCCGGTCACCATCGAGAGCGTGGTGGTCTTGCCGGCCCCGTTCGGCCCGACCAGGCCGATGAACTTCCCCGCCGGCAGGTCGAGATCGATCCCGGCGACGGCGATCTGCTGCCCGAACCGCTTCCAGAGCCCCCGTACCCGTACGGCGGACGCTCCGTCCGCCACTGCCTCGGTCATGGGGCACAGACTACGACCGCACGCCGGGAAAAGGATCACCGCGGACGCCCCGCGGAACGCCTTTACCGTCCCGTGGCGGTCCGGCGGGAGGCGGGTTCCCGCGGAGGTGCGGCGCGGGGCGGTGCGTCGGGCGGGGGTGTGCCGGGCGGTGGTGCGTCGGGCGGTGGTGCGTCGGGCGGGTCAGCGTTCACGGCCGCAGGCGTAGGCCAGCGGGGGGATCAGTTCCGCGGCGTCCGGGAGCCAGCGGTTGGCGGGGGTGGGGCGGCGGGCCCACTGGACGGCGCCGCCCGTGCCGTAGCGGGTGGGGGGCGCGGGAACGTACGCGCCCTCGCCCAGGACGAGCAGGTCCAGGGACTCCGGGGCCCAGCCGGCGGCGTGCAGCAGGCCGGGGAGCCTGGCGACGGCGCCGGGCAGCACGAAGAAGCGCATGCGGCGGTCCGGGGACAGGGTCACCGGGCCCAGGGCCAGCTCCATGCGTTCCATCCGCGCCAGGGCCAGGAAGCCGGCCGTCTCGGGCACCTCCAGCGCGTCGAAGGCCCGGCCCGTCGGCAGCAGGATCGACGCCCCGGGCCGCTCCTGCCACAACCGCCGGGCCACCGTGGCGTTTCCGGTCGCCCGCGCGGCCCAGTCGGCGTGCGCCGGGTGCGCGCCGGGTGCGGCGCACGCCGGGGCGCCGCACGAGCACCGCTCCACCGCGTCGCCGGCCTCCAGCCAGGCGCCGGGAACGACGTCCCAGTGCCGGTCCACCGCGTACCGGACGGCTGTCTCCAGCAGCGATGCCCCGCGCTGCGTCGGAATGTGAACGGTGCCGGTGCCGGCGGTCATATCTTCCACATCTCACACAACTCCCGTGCCCACCTGGAGTTACGGCCGTAGCGCGCGCGGGGGAGGAGCATCGGACCGGTGGACGGGGCGCATGGATGCAAGTACGGGGGCGCGCGGTGAGAAGCAGGGCGTGAGCTGGGTAGCCACGAGAGGGTTCGGCATCCGTCTTTTCCCTACAAGGCGCGGCAAGGTACCGCAAGTCATGGAAAGACGTGGTGACTCACAGCAAATATCAGCAATCCTCGCAAGTTCCGCATTGTCGCTGTGCGGGTGGGGCATTGATCTTCCCGGCCGGTACTTCCCGCACTTCGCGGAGGGCGGGAGGAACGGCAGGGAAGACACGTCAACTCGGTGCGTGGGCAGGCACCGCAGCCACAGGGGGTCAACGCCATGGCCGCAAGGCCTCTCGTCGCGCGGCAGCCGAACGAACGGCTGCAGGCGCTCATCCAGGAAGCCGGCTGCTCCAACGCCGGGCTGGCCCGCAGGGTCAACATGTGCGGCGCGGAGCACGGGCTCGACCTGCGCTACGACAAGACGTCCGTGGCCCGCTGGCTGCGGGGCCAGCAGCCGCGCGGCCGCGCCCCCGCGATCATCGCCGAGGCGCTGGGCCGCAAGCTGGGGCGCGCCGTCACGATCGACGAGATCGGCATGGCCAACGGCAAGAACCTCGCGTCCGGCGTCGGCCTCCAGTTCTCGCCGACCGTGCTGGGGGCCATCGAGCAGGTCTGCGAGCTGTGGCGCAGCGACGTGGGGCGGCGGGACTTCCTGTCCGGCTCGTCGGTCGCGTCCTCCGCGCTGGTCGAGCCGAGCCGGGACTGGCTGATCACCGCGCCGGACACCCAGGTGGCGCGGGCGGCGGGGCCGAAGGTCGGGCAGTCCGACGTGGCGGCGGTGCGCGCGATGACGCAGGCGCTCACCGACCTCGACCACCAGTACGGCAGCGGGCATGTGCGCCCGGTCGTCGTGCACTACCTCAACAGTGTCGTCTCCGGCCTGCTCGCGGGGTCGTACCGGGAGACGGTGGGGCGTGAACTGTTCGCCGCCGTGGCCCGGTTGACCGAACTCGCCGGGTACATGGCGATCGACACCGGGCAGCCGGGGCTCGCCCAGCGCTACTACATCCAGGCGCTGCGGCTCGCCCAGGCGGCCGGGGACCGCGGCTACGGCGGCTATGTGCTCGCCGCGTCGATGAGTCACCTCGCCGCACAGCTCGGCAACCCCCGGGAGATCGCCCAGCTGGCGCGGGCCGCGCAGGAGGGCGCACGGGGGCGCGTGACGCCACGGGCGGAGGCGATGTTCCACGCCGCCGAGGCGCGCGGGCACGCGCTGCTGGGCGACGCGCGGGCGACGCAGCTGGCGGCCGGGCGTGCGGTCGGGGCACTGGAGGCGGCCGATCCGGGGTCCGGGGACGACCCGGCGTGGATCACGCACTTCGACCAGGCCTACCTCGCCGACGAACTCGCCCACTGCCACCGGGACCTGGGCCAGGGGGAGGCGGCGGCGCGGCGGGCCGAGGAGGCCCTCGCCGGGCACCCGGAGACCCGGGCGCGGCGGCGGGCCATCGGCTACCTGCTGCTGGCCACCGCGCAGGTGCAGCAGCGGGAGGTGGAGGAGGCCTGCCACACCGGCACCAAGGCCGTGGAACTGCTGGAGACGGTCCGCTCCAACCGCGGTGCGGAGTATCTGGACGACTTCCGGCAGCGCCTGGAGCCGTACCGGGACGAGTCCGTGGTCCGGGAGTTCGGGGCACGGCTGGAGCTTCAGCAGGCGGCGTGATCCCTGCGTCGCCCTGCGGGGCTTGGGCGGGGTTTGGGTGCGGGTGCGTGGGGGCTGGTCGCGCAGTTCCCCGCGCCCCTGTGGGGGTTGGGGTGGGTGGTCGGGTGCGGGTGGGCTGTGGCTGGTCGCGCAGTTCCCCGCGCCCCTGTGGGGGTTGGGGTGGGTGGTTGGGTGCGGGTGGGTGGGGGCTGGGTGCGCAGTTCCCCGCGTCCCTGTGTGTGGGGGCCGGTTTTGGGTGCGGGTGGGGCTGTGCTGCGTGGCAGTGGGGTTGGGGGACCCGGTAGCGTGGGCCGACGGTTTCGCAGGTTCCCCAGTGGTAGGAGTCCCGGTGACGCACAGTGGACAGGGCGAACGGCCCTCGGCGCGGCCCGCGCGCGAAGGCATCGTGCTGCCCTCCGACGGAAGCGAACCCCTGCTGCCCGGGACCATGCCTGAGCCGCCCGTGGACCGGCAGCCGCCCGCCGGTCAGGCGTGGGGGCAGCCCTGGGGCCCCGAGCAGCGGTACCCGCACACCGCCCCCGACCCGCAGACCCAGATCTGGCCGGAGCAGTCCGCCCTGACCTGGGGTTCCTCCGATCCCGAGCCCCAGCACCACCCGCACACCCCGGCACCGGTGTCCGGCGGCTGGGGCGGCGGTCCCGGCGCCCTGCCGCCCGAGGCACCCGCGCCCCAGGCACCGGCCTACGGCTACCCCCCGGTGGCCGGCGCCGACGAGGGTGCCACCCAGTACATCCCCCCGGTCCCGGCCGGCCAGGCCTACGGCGCCCCCGCCGACGAGGGTGCGACGCAGTACATCCCGCCCGTTCCCGCCGGCGGTGTGCCCGAGGGCGCCACCCAGCTGCTGCCGCCGGTGACGCCGGGCGCGCTGCCCCCGGAGATATCCGGCGCGGCGTCCCCTCCCGGTGCCGCGCACCCCGACGCCGAGCCCACGCAGTACATCTCCCCGGTGCCCGCCGGGCCGTACGGCGGTGAGACGCAGCCCCCCGCCGAGTTCGACAACCTCTTCCGCAGCGACTCCGGGTCCGGCGCCGCCGGCGGAACCCCGCAGATGCCGCGCGTCCAGCGCAACGCGCCCGGCGGGCAGCAGCCGTACGGCAGGGCGCCGTACGCCGAGCCGTCGTACGCCCCGCACGGAGCCCCGCAGGGTCCGGGCGACAGCGGTGGGCGTGGCGCGGGCCGCGGCGGGCGCGGTGGTGACGGCGGCAGCCGTTCGCGGGTGCCGCTGATCGCCGCGATCGGGATCGGCATCGTGGTCATCGGTATCGGCGCGGGCGCGCTGATGGGCGGGGGCGGCGGCGGGGGCGGCGACGACACGAACGGCAAGCCCGTCGCGGACACCGCCGCCGCGAGCGACGGCGCCTCGCAGCAGGGTGCCGATCCCGTGAAGCAGCAGGCGGTCGCGCTGGACAAGCTGCTCGCCGACAGCGGCAACAGCCGTACCTCGGTGATCAACGCCGTGGCGGACGTGAAGCGGTGCGACAACCTCGACGGCGCCGCCTCCGATCTGCGCGCCGCCGCCAAACAGCGCACCCAGCTGGTCACCCGGCTCTCCCAGCTGTCCGTCGACAAGCTGCCGAACAACGCGGCGCTGGCCAGTGCCCTCACCAAGGCGTGGCAGGCGTCCGCGTCGGCCGACTCCCACTACGCGAACTGGGCCGACCAGGTCGCCGCCAACCGCAAGGGCTGCCACAAGGGCCAGGCCCGCACCACCGGCGAGACCCAGGCGGGCAACGTGGCGAGCGGCACCGCGAGCACGCAGAAGACCGAGGCCGCCCAGCTGTGGAACCCGATCGCGAAGCAGTACGGCCTCACCCAGCGCGAACGCACCCAACTGTGACGCCGACCGGCTGAGACCGGCAGAGGCCGGCTGATACGCCGACCGGCTGATACGGCGGCGGGCCGGGCGCATCCCTCGCGGATGTGCCCGGCCCGCCGGCCTGTCGGCCGCGGTGCGGCGGCGCCGTCAGTCCAGCTCGGCGTCCGCCAGTGTCCTGGTGACGTCGATGAAGTCGCCCCGTGCCGCCGTCAGCCGGCCGTTCTTCACGACCTGCAGATTCATGTCGGCGTTGACCAGCCGCGGAAAGCCCACACCGGCGAGCTTGTTGGAGAACTCCCAGTGCAGCGTGGGCGTCAGCCCGCCGGTGCCGATCTTGAGGCCGTTGTCGATGGCCCGCCGCACGGCGTTGGCGGTGACCTGGCCGTGCAGGGAGTCGACGACCGCCTTGAACACCGTGAAGGCGATCCAGGTGGTCTGCACCCCGGCGTCCGCGGGGTCGATGCGGTTGTCGCCGAAGGCCTCCTCGCTGATGACCTTCTTCATCCGGTTCCAGCGCGCGTCCGTGGCGGCCGGGTACCAGCTCGCGATGTAGGAGTCCTCGTACGGGCTCGACGCGCCGCCGGTCTCGTTGATCACCGTCTGGTCGGCGCTGCCGATGACGGTGCCGGTCTGCACCGCGGGGAAGTCCTCGCGGGTACGGCGGAAGGAGTCCATGAAGGTGGCCGTGCGGTCGCCGAGCACGGGTACCACGCAGCCCTTCTTCGCCGGGTCGGCGGTGGACTGCTTGAGGGCCTTGTCGGCCTGCTGCCCGTACTCGGTGGCGTCCTCGGCGGCCAGCTGGTCGGCCGCCGCCTTGTGACCGCCCGCCGTCAGGCCCGCGTCCAGCAGCTGGGGCAGCTCGTCGCCGGCGATGCTGTCGGGCCGGATCAGGGTGAGGGGACCGCACTGCGCGGCCATCGCCTTGCCGAGGCCGGCCAGCAGCACCGGCTGGCCGCCGTTGACGGGGTAGGACACGGGGCTGGTGAACTCACCGTTGGTGACGCCGTATCCGCCGACGTAGGGGATGCCGGCGCCCTCGAGCGGCGGGAGGAAGGAGTCGCTGTACTGGCTGTAGGAACCGACGACGGCCACGACGTTCTCGTTGACGGCCCGCCGGGCGCACTTGGCGGCGTCCACGGCGTGGTTGTGGTCGTTGCAGGTCAGGACCTTGAGCTTACGGCCGCCCAGGCCGCCGTGGGCGTTGAGCCAGCGCGCGTAGGCGGTGGCCAGGGCGGGCATCCCGGGTTTGTTGGTCGCGTCGGTGTTCTCCGGGGCCCAGGTCATCACGGTGATGCTGTCGTCCGCCGACCCCCCGGAGAGTCCGGGAACGGTCCCGCATCCGGCGGTGAGCGAGGCGCACACGGCCAGGGCTCCCGCGGCGAGCGCGGGGCCTGTTCTGACGGGGCGGGTGGGGCGGTGGGGGAAGGTGCTGCGGTTGAGTCGCCTGCCGGTCATGCGTCCACACGATTCCCCCACACGGCCAACCCGGGTGTGACCGAAAGTCAAGAGAAGGTGACCGAGAGGTGAATTACGGGGGTCGTTACGGCTTTACGGCCAGGACACGTACGATCGATGACCGTGCAAGGTCCGGACAGCTCTTCCCGCCGCCCCCGTCGCTCGGCCACCATGGGCGGTATGCCCCTCAACGACATGCCGTGGTGGCGCTGGCGCAGCAATGTGCGCTCCGCGCTGCACATGCTCTCCGACCCTGCGTTCCAGCGGGACGTCTGGCTGACCGGCGTCGAAGGCTACGGCGACGTCACCGACGCCGTCTACCGTCTCGTCGAGGACACCTGGCTGGACAACTGGTCCGCCGAGAAGTACGTCGGCACCATCTTCCGCGACTCGCAGGAGGCGGCGCTCGTCGACACGGCGGTGCTGCGGGTGCTGCGGATCATGCACCAGGTCGGGCCCGACGCGCCCGTCGCCGTGTACATGGAGAACCAGGGCTGGCCGGAGGCGGTACGGGCCGCCCGTGACGCGCACGTCCGGATGACGATGGCCGACGGCGAGAACCCCGACGAACCCCCGCGCACCCTGGAGGTACTGCGGATCATGACCCGCTCCGCGTAGCCCCGGCCCGCCCGGCCCCGGCCCGCCCGGCCCCGGCCCGCCCGGCCCCGGTCCGGCCGGTGGACCGGCGGTCCGCCCGGGTGCCGGAATATGGGACGCTGTCCGGATGAACGAGCAGTCCAGCCCCGCCACCGCGGTCCGCGCCGGCCAGTACGTCCTCACGCTCTCCTGCCCCGACAAGCAGGGCATCGTGCACGCCGTGTCCAGCTACCTCTTCATGACCGGCTGCAACATCGTCGACAGCCAGCAGTTCGGCGACCAGGACACGGGACTGTTCTTCATGCGGGTCCACTTCACCGCCGAGACCACGGCGACGGTGGACAAGCTGCGCGCCAGCTTCGCGGCGGTCGGCGACACCTTCCACATGGACTGGCAGATCAACCGCGCCGACGAGCGGATGCGCGTCGTCCTCATGGTCAGCAAGTTCGGCCACTGCCTCAACGACCTGCTCTTCCGCGCCCGGACCGGCGCGCTGCCCGTGGAGATCGCGGCGGTGGTGTCCAACCACACCGACTTCGCCGAGCTGGTCGAGTCGTACCACGTGCCCTTCCACCACATCCCGGTGACCCGGGACACCAAGGCGGACGCCGAGGCGCGGCTGCTGGAGATCGTGCGGGAGCAGGACGTCGAACTCGTGGTGCTCGCCCGCTACATGCAGGTCCTCTCCGACGACCTGTGCAAGCAGCTCAGCGGCCGGATCATCAACATCCACCACTCCTTCCTGCCGAGCTTCAAGGGCGCCAAGCCGTACCACCAGGCGCACGCCCGGGGCGTGAAGCTGATCGGCGCGACGGCGCACTATGTCACGGCCGACCTCGACGAGGGCCCGATCATCGAGCAGGAGGTCGAGCGCGTCGGCCACGACGTCACCCCGGACCAGCTGGTCGCCCTCGGCCGCGACGTGGAGTGCCAGGCGCTGGCGCGGGCGGTGAAGTGGCACGCGGAACGCCGCATCCTCCTGAACGGCCGCCGCACGGTCGTCTTCGCCTGACCCGCCGACGGTCCCGCCCGGCCGGCTCCGCCCGGTGGGCCGGCCCGTTCCACAGCCGGCTCAGTGACGCCGCCGTTCTACAGCCGGCTCAGTGACGCCGCCGCGAAGAGCACGTCCCTGATCGCCGCCCGGTCGCCGAGCTGACCGGCGGCGGCCTCCTCGGGTGACACGTGGCCGGCCGCCAGGCGGCAGAACTCCACGCCGTCCAGCGCGACATGGGCCACCTCGTGCTCGGCGGACGCCGTCGCGCCGGGGGAGTCGAGCGGGATCAGCCACTGGCCGCCGCCCGCTCCCTCGATCTCCAGGCGCAGGCTGCGGCCGGGGCTGCCGACGGTGACCAGATGGCGTTCCCGGGCGGGCGCGGTGAGCCCGGCCCGGCGGCGTGCCGCGAGCACCAGCGGCAGCATCCGGGCCGCGAGGTCGATCATCCGGTGCAGATGGCGCGGTGCGGGCGGTTCGTACGGGTAGTCCACGGCGTTCGCGATGTCCTCCGCGTGCACCCAGCACTCGAAGGCCCGGTCCAGCAGCGCGTCGCGCAGCGGCAGGTCGAAGTCGCCGTAGGGCACCGTGAGCCGTTCACCGCTGTCCCCGGCGAACGACGCCGAGCGCACCAGGTCGTGGCTCTGCCGCCGCCAGTGCGGCCGTACGGCGCGGGTCGGCGGGAGGTACGACGCCCGCCAGTACGCCTCGGTGCGCGCCGTCGGGCCGGTGCTCTTCGCGCCGGTCTCACCGAGCGGGTCGTCGAGACCGAGGGCGGCGGCGACCAGTCCGTCGACCGTCAGCAGATGCGCGATGACCCCGGCGACCGTCGTACGGCGGGAGGCCGGTGCCCCGTCCTCGAACCAGCGCAGCCGCACCGGGGCGTGCCACTCGGCGTCGCCGATGTCCTGCAACAGGGCGTCGAGCCGCGCGGTCTCCGCGTCGTACGGCTCCGCCCAGCCCGGTACGGGGATGTGTGGCGGCCGCAGTTCGAGGCAGCCCTCCAGGACCCGGGTGCGCAGTGCCGGGTCCAGGTCCAGGCTCTCCGGCGGATGCAGCAGGCCGACCGCGTCGCGCAGCCGCAGCGCCTCGTCCGCGCAGGGGCCGCAGTCGCCGAGGTGGTCCTCCACGGCCGCCGTCTCGGCCGGGGAGCAGGCGGCCAGCGCCCAGGCGCCGAGCAGGGCCTTCAGTACGCCGTGGGGCAGGACGAGCGGGGCGGGCGCGGCCGGTTCGGGCGGTGCCGGCGGCACGTCCAGGTCGGGCAGGGGCAGCCCGGTGTCCTCGACCGAGGCGCGCGGGGTGGGGATACGGGTGCGGGGGCTCTCGCCGCGGGGACGGCTCTCCCCGTACCTCCCGTACGGATCGTGCCCCTCGTGCCCCTCGTGCCCCTCCTGCCCCTCGTACTCGTCGGGCTCGTCGAACTCGTCCTCCCCGCTCATGCCCCGCCCCCCTGCTCCGGCGGCCGGGCGCCGGTGTCGTGGGCGGTGGACAGGAGCTGGAGGCCGAGGCGGAGCCTGCGGCGGGCCTCGTCCTCGGTGACGCCCAGGTCGGCGGCGGTCTGGCGGTAGTCGCGGCGCTGGAAGTAGGCGAGTTCGAGGGCCGCCCGCAGCGGAGTGGGCATGGACTGGACGATGTAGTCGGCGCGGGCGGCGGCCGAGGCACGGCGCACCGTGCGCTCCAGTTCCTCCTCGGAGCCCGTCCCGCCCCGGGCGAGCGCCTCGGCCCCGGCGGCGCGCAGCCGCTGCACGGCGAGCCGGTGGGCCAGCCCGGCCAGCCAGGACCGCAGCGGTCCCTGCCGGGGGTCGTAGGTCTCCGGGTGCTCCCAGGCGTGGGCGAACACCTCACGGGTGACGGTGTCGGCGGCGCCTTCGTCCGTGAGGATGCGCCGGGCGAGACCGTGCACGAGGGAGGCGAACCGGTCGTAGAGCTCGCCGAGGGCGGCGGCCTCCCCGTGCGCGAGCCGCTGCTGCATCCTGAGGTCCCAGCGGTGCGGCGTGTCCTGCGGCATCCGCGGCCCCTCCCCTTCCTCGCCCGTACCTTCGCCCGTACCTTCGTCGTTCGCTCGTCATGCGGTCGTGCCGTGTCCGGCACAGGGGCGCCGTCCCCCCGAATGTAGTCGGCACGACCAGCGGCGCACGCCCCTTTGTGGCAATGTGCGCCCCCTGCGGCCCGCCAGGTGGTAGAGGAACTCGGCCGACATGACACAAGATTGAACAAGAACGGGGATGACCGAAACGAATCCTTCATTGATCGTTTTTGGTTTGTCGTGTTGCGTTTCAGGGAACGGCCGGTGGGCAGCCGCGCGGAAACAGGCGTAGGAACTGCTTCCGTTTCCGGGTGGTTTCGGGGTTTTTCGGGTTCCGGGTTTTCCGGGTGGTTCCGCGAGATCCGGCGAGCGGAGGGCGTGGCCGTGGCGTTGAAGGTGACCGGCGACGACGAGTGCGGGTGGGCCGTGCTCCGGGTGGTGGGCGAGCTGGACCTGATGACCTCGCCGACGCTGCGTCAACGGGTGCACGACGTGGTGGCGGAGGGCCGCCACAGCCTGGTCGTCGATCTGTCGGGCGTGTACTTCTGCGACTCGAGCGGTGTCGGCGTGCTGATCGCGGCCCGGCGGCTGATCCGCGCCTGTCAGGGCCGGCTGCGGATCGTCCTGCCGGCCGACGACGGCGCCGAGGCCGCGCACGTCAACCGGGTGCTGGGGGCGCTGGGCGTACGGCGGCTGTTCACCGTCTACCCGGACGTGGCGAGCGCGGTCGAGGAGGAACCGGACCCCTTGTCGGCCTGACGACGGCAGCCGGCGACGGGACCCGGCGACCGCACCCGACCGCGGCACCCGGCGACCGCACCCGACCGGGCCGCCCGACGGTACAGCCGGTCGTGCGCCGGGATCACACAGTTGTCCCGGAATTCCCCCGGTCTTGGCACAAACGCCGTTTTCCGGCTCGCGGACGCCTCGCGGCGTCGTACGCTCCGTGCCAGATGACCCTACGCGACGTGAGGTGGTCCGAAACCCATGGTCAGCAGCGAGTACGAACGCAGGATCGCGGCCAGGTTCGCCACGTTCGACCAGGACGGCAACGGCTGGATCGACCGGGAGGACTTCAGCGGGGCGGCCAAGGCGCTGCTCGCCGAGTTCGGCGCGGCGGCCCGTTCCGACAAGGGCCAGGCCCTGTACGCGGGCGCCGAGGCGTTCTGGCAGGGCATGGCCGGGATGGCCGACCGGGACGGTGACCAGCGCATCACCCGGACCGAGTTCGTGACCGGCGCGGTCAAGCGGCTCCGCGACAACCCCGACCGGTTCGCCGAGATCGCGCGCCCCTTCCTGCACGCGGCCCTCCAGCTGGTCGCCGACCCGGACGGCACGGCGGCGGTGGACGACACCGTACGGGTGCTCCGGGCGCTCGGCGTGGGGGAGGACCTGGCCCGTACGGTGGCCGCCGGGCTCGACGCGGACGGCGACGGCAGGGTGACCGAACAGGAGATCGTGCCCGCGTTCGCCCGCTACTTCACCGTGCCGGAATAGCGCTCCCGCAGCTTGTACTTGAGCACCTTCCGCAGCGTGTCGCCCCGGGGAAGGGCGTCCACCAGCTCCAGCTGCTCCGGCAGCTTGTGCACCGCAAGCCCTGCCGCGCGCAGGTACGACGTCACCGCGCCGAGCGTCAGCGCCTCGGTTCCCGGCGGCTGTTCGACCACCGCGCAGACCCGTTCCCCGCGCTCGGCGTCGGGCAGTCCGATCACCGCCGCGTCGCCGACGGCGGGGTGGGCGGCGAGCAGGTCCTCGATCTCCTTCGCCGAGATGTTCTCGCCCTTGCGGATGATGACGTCCTTCAGCCGCCCGGTGAGCACCAGATGGCCGCCGGCGGTCAGCCGCCCGAGGTCACCGGTGCGCAGGAAGCCGTCCGCGTCGAAGGCGTCGGCCGTCTGGGCCGGGTCCAGGTACCCCTGGCAGACGGCCTCCCCGCGCAGCCGCACCTCGCCGTCGACGATCCGTATCTCCATCCCGTCCGGGGGCCGTCCCTCGGTGGTGGCGAGGTTCTCGGCGGTGTCGTCCGGCGCCCCCATCGTGATCATCGGCACCTCGGTCATGCCGTACCCGTGGGTGAGCTGCACGCCCATCTCACGGACCACCGCGTGATAGAGCTCGGGCGGTTTGGGCGCGCCGCCCCCGGCGAGCAGCCGCAGCGTCGGGACGATCCGCTCGCCCGGCCGTCTGCGCTGCTCGGCGAGGAACATCGAGTAGAACGCCGTCGAGCCGCCCGCGACGGTCACCCCGTGCCGCCGGTATTCCGCCAGGGCCCCGGGCAGCGCGAAGTGCTCCAGCATGACCGCCGGGAAGCCGTACAGCAGGAGCATCACCGTGTAGTCGGGCCCGCCGATGTGCGCGTACGGGAAGGCCAGCGAGCCCACGTCGTCCGGCGCCGGGCGCAGCGCGTGCCCGAGGCAGGAGCCGCCGGCGATCAGTGACCGGTCCGTGTGCAGGACGCCCTTGGGCGCGGAGGTGGTGCCGGAGGTCCAGTAGATCCAGCGGACCGAGGTGCCCTCGGCGGGCGGTGGCGGCAGCACGGCCGGATCGCCGTCGGGCAGGCTGCCGGGGCCGTACACCTCGAAGATCCCCCGGGCGCCGAGCCGCCGCGCCATCTCCGTGTGGTCGAAGCCGCGCCACACCCCGGGCACGGCGAAGAAGGCGGCCTTCGACTCCCGCAGCGCGAAGCCGGTTTCGCGGTCGCGGTAGAAGGGGATCACCGGCGACTGCACGGCGCCGAGACGGGCCAGCGCGAAGGACAGCACGGCCGTCTCGATCCGGGTGGGCAGCTGCCAGGCGACGACCGTGCCGGGCCGGACGCCCCTGCCGTACAGCCCGGCCGCCACCCGCTCGGCCCGGTCGCGCAGCCCGCCGAAGGTCAGCACGCGGTCGTCCTGGAGCAGCACGGGGCGCCCGGGAGTGAGGGCGGCACGGCGGTCCAGCAGGTCCCAGAGGGTGCGGGAGGTGCTCAGAGTGTGCGCGGTGTCGGTCACGTGGGCCCCCTGCGTGGCTGATGGCCGGCAACACAGCTGACGCTGCGTCAGATCTCGCGGAGAGCGTAGGGCCGGGCGCCTTGTCGGTCCAGGGGTGCGGGACTAGCCTGCTGGGCACGTCGTATCTGACGCACCATCAGAAAAATCGGGAAGGGACAGGCGTCCACGGACGCCGGGCGGAGGGCATCCCATGACAGACGGCACGACCGGCCGGACCCCCGGCCGCACCGCAGAAGGAACCTCCGGCCCCGCCGGGAGCGGAGCCCCCAAAACCCCCGGTCCCGCCGCGGGCGGGACCACCACCGACCTGCCCCGCATCATCAGCGTCGACGACCACGTCATCGAGCCCGCCCACCTCTTCGACACCTGGCTCCCGGCCCGGTACCGCGACCGCGGCCCGCACCCGCTCACCGCGGGCATCGGCGAACTCGCCTACGTCGGCGGCAAGTACCAGATCACCATGGACCCGGCCGGCCAGCTCACCGACTGGTGGATCTACGAGGACCTGAAGTTCCCGTACAAGCGCAACATCGCCGCCGTGGGCTTCGACCGCGACGAGATGACCCTGGAGGGCATCACCCGCGAGCAGATGCGCCCCGGCTGCTGGGACCCGGCCGAGCGGCTCAAGGACATGGACCTCAACCACGTCGAGGCCAGCCTCTGCTTCCCCACCTTCCCGCGCTTCTGCGGTCAGACCTTCGCCGAGGCGCACGACAAGGAGGTCGCGCTGGCCTGCGTGCGCGCCTACAACGACTGGATGGTCGAGGAGTGGTGCGGCGACAGCGGCGGCCGGCTGATCCCGCTGTGCCTGATCCCGCTGTGGGACGTGGACCTCGCGGTCGGGGAGATCCGCCGCAACGCGGCCCGCGGCGTGCGCGCGGTGACCTTCTCCGAGATCCCCACCCACCTCGGCCTGCCGTCCATCCACTCCGGGTACTGGGACCCGTTCTTCGCGGTCTGCCAGGACACCGGCACGGTCGTCAACATGCACATCGGCTCGTCCTCCCAGATGCCCGCCGCCTCCCCGGACGCCCCGCCCGCCGTCCAGGCGTCCCTCAGCTTCAACAACGCCATGGCCTCGATGATGGACTTCCTCTTCAGCGGCGTCCTCGTGAAGTTCCCGCGCCTCAAGCTGGCCTACTCCGAGGGCCAGATGGGCTGGGTGCCGTACGCCCTCGAGCGCGCCGACGACGTCTGGCAGGAGCACCGCGCCTGGGGCGGCGTCCGCGATCTGATCCCGGACCCGCCGTCCACGTACTACTACCGGCAGATCTACTGCTGCTTCTTCCGCGACAAGCACGGCGTCGCGTCCCTCGACGTCGTCGGCCGCGACAACGCCACCTTCGAGACCGACTACCCGCACGTCGACTCGACGTTCCCGCACACCAAAGAGGTCGCCCTCGACCATGTGAAGGGCCTGGACGACGAGACCGTCCACAAGCTGATGCGCGGCAACGCGATCCGCATGCTGGACCTGGACCTCGACAAGGCCCCGCAGACCGGCTCCGGCGTGTAGGCGGCCGGCGCCGATGGACCTCACGGACACCCCGCGGGAGCGGGAGTTCCGGGCCCGGCTGCGCCGGTGGCTGGCCGGTGCGCTGCCCGGCCTCCCGCCCAAGCCGCCCGCCACCGACTGGCCCGCCCGGCGCGCCTACGACCTCGGCTGGCAGCGCATGCTGCACGACGCCGGGTACGCCCACGTCCACTGGGACGCGTCCCCCACCACCCGGCTGATCTTCCTGGAGGAGACCGAACGGGCCGGAGCCCCCTACGTCGGCGCCAACTTCGTCGGCCTGCTGCACGCCGGGCCGACCATCGCCGTCGAGGGCACCGAGGCCCAGCGGGACCGCTGGCTGCCGCCGATCCTGCGCGGCGACGAGGTCTGGTGCCAGGGCTTCAGCGAACCCGACGCGGGTTCCGACCTCGCCGCGCTGCGCACCCGCGCGGTACGCGACGGCGACGACTACGTGGTCACCGGGTCCAAGATCTGGACCTCCCACGCCGAGGTCGCCGACTGGTGCGAACTCCTGGTCCGCACCGACCCCGCCGCCCCCCGGCACCGCGGCATCACCTGGCTCGCCCTGCCCATGGACGCCCCCGGCATCACCGTACGGCCGCTGCGGACCCTCGCCGGATCCGCCGAGTTCGCCCAGGTGTTCCTCGACGAGGTGCGCGTGCCGGTGGCCAACCGGGTCGGGGACGAGAACGACGGCTGGCGCGTCACCATGGTCACCCTGTCCTTCGAACGCGGTACGGCGTTCGCCGGGGAGGTCGTCGCCTGCCGCAGGGTGCTGCGCGAACTCGCGCACGAGGCACACGCGAACGGCCGCTGGGACGATCCGGTGCTGCGGCGCGCGCTCGGCGGGCTCGACGCCGAGTTCCGCGCGCTGTGGCGGCTGACGCAGTGGAACGTGAGCGAGGCGGGGACCGGGGCCTCGGTCGGCGGGAGCGGGCGCGGGGGCGGCGGGATACCGGGGGTCGGCGGCTCGGTGTTCAAGCTGCGCTACTCCCACGCCCGCCAGCGGCTCTACGACACCGCGGCCGAGGTGCTGGGCCCCGCCGGCCGGCTCGACCTGGACCGGCCGTGGACCCATGACCGCCTGTCGTCCCTGTCGTACACCATCGCGGCCGGCACCTCACAGATCCAGCGGACCATCGTGGCCGAGCGCATCCTCGGGCTGCCGAAAGGACGGTGAACGCCGTGCGGTTCCGCCTCACGGACGACCAGCGGGCGCTGCGCGCGGGGGCCCGGGAGCTGCTGGCGCGGCGCTTCGGACCGGAGGCGCTGCGCGCGGCGGCGAATGCCACGACCGGCCCCGTGCCCGGTTCCGTGCCCGGCCCTGGGACCGGCGTCCCCCGGCTGGACCGGCGGCTGTGGCGGGAGCTCGGCACGGCCGGGTTCTTCGCGCTGCGGCTGCCCGAGGCGGACGGCGGGGCCGGACTGGGCCTCCCGGAGGCGGTGCTGATGTTCGAGGAGGCGGGCAGGGCGCTGCTCCCCGGACCGCTGATCGCCACGCATCTGGCGGCGGGCGAGGTGCCGGGCGCGGCCGACGGGAAGACGGTCGTCACCGCCGTGGACTCCTCCGGCCTCGTGGAGTGGCTGGCCGAGGCGGACACCGTACGCGGCGACGCCACCGGGGCCGTGGCACTGCGGTCCGTGGACCCGCTGACCCCCCTGCACCGCGTGCCCGCCCCCCGCGTGCCTGCTACCCCCGTGCCCGCCACCCCCGTGCCCGCCACCCCCGTGCCGTCATCGCCACCGGATCCGCTCGCCGTCCTCCTCACGGCCGCCGAACAGCTCGGCACCGCGGGACGCTGCTGCGAGCTGGCCGTGCAACACGCCCGGGCGCGAGAACAGTTCGGGCAGCCGATCGGGGCCTTCCAGGCGGTCAAGCATCTGTGCGCCGACATGCTGGTGCGCACCGAGCCGGCGCGCGCGGCCGTGTACGCGGCGGCGGTCACCGCGGACCCGGCGGACATCGCCGCGGCCCGGCTGCTCGCGGACGAGGCCGCCCTCCAGGGCGCGCGCGACTGCCTCCAAGTCCACGGCGGAATGGGCTTCACCTGGGAGAGCGAGGTCCATCTGCACCTCAAACGCGCCTGGGTGCGGGCGTCGCGTGGCGGAACCGCCGCGGAGTGCGCGGAGACGCTGGCCGCCGGGCTGCTCGCCTGAGGCACCGCGCCGGTGCCCCGTCCGGGGCCGCCGCAGGACCGCGACACGGCCGGTCGCCGAGAATGTCGCGGATCGTGGCACACCGGAATCACGGAGCGTTGATACCGGGTTGTGTCCTAGGTGTGACTTGTCACGTCATGGAGTCGGCCGCCCGCTCCGGTACCTTCTGTGGGATGCGAGTGGTGCGGAGCATGAGCCATGCTGACGCGGTCGCCCCGGTGACCCCGCGTCCGAGGGCGCATGCCACCGCACGCAGGGCGGGAGCGGGTCCGGCCCCCGTCCGTTCGACTCGTCGGGACGAGCGTCGCACAGTATGCCGTACGAGTACTCCTTCGCGCTGGAATATGCCCGAAGCGCTTGTAGAGGTGACTGTACGTCAACCAAGCTGTTCTGCAAGGGAGTCACGATCCGTGACCGCCGTGGTGGCCGGCGTTTCGGCCCTGCGCGAAATGGCTACGATCGTGGCCTTCGTCATGGCGCGCGTAATGGCGCTCATGTGGCGCGAGCCCATGTGTCCGCCGGTTCGGATGGTGTGAGCGGTGCAGGTGCTTCAGGTGCAGTTGGAGATCCGGCCCGACCCCGCTGAGGTGGGGCGAGCCCGCAGCTGGGCCCGTTCGAGGCTGGCCGGGTCCGGGATAGCGGTCGATGAACCGCTGGCCGAGACGCTGATCCTGCTCGTCTCCGAACTCGTCACCAACGCCGTCGTGCACACCGGCTGCACGGCCGTGCTGCGGCTCTTCCTGCCGGGCGCCGCCGCCGATTCGGCACCCGTACGTCTGGAGGTCGCCGACGCCAGCACCCGCGCGCCGGTGCCGCGGTGCGTGGACGGCGACGCCACGGGCGGCCGGGGCCTCGCCCTCGTCGACGGCCTGGCCGACCGCTGGGGCTGGAGCGCGGAGGGCGCGGGCAAGAGCATCTGGTGCGAACTCGACCGCTGCAAGAAGCGGTCGGGGGCGGCGGCGGGGATCACGTCCTCGTTCGGGATCGGCGTCACGGCGTACGACGGCCTCGCGTACGACGGTCTGGCGTACGAGGCGGTCTAGCCCGCGTCGGCCGGTGCGCCGGAACGTGCTCCCGTGCGCGGTGCCCGCGAATCAGGCGTGACCGGCGCACCCCCCTCCCGATGTTGACGGCGTGTGACCGCTTGGCCACGCTTGTCGCAGCGATTCGCCGCGAGGGGACGGCGAGGGCCATGGCGACGGGGTCCTCGGCGAACGCGGGTCGTGCGGGTGGCGGTGCGCGCGAGGGGGACGGGGGTGGCGCGCCGCCGGCCCGGCCCTCGCGCGTCCGTGCCGCCGCTCAGAGAACGGCCACCGGCGCCACCGGAGTTCCCGTCGCCCCGGTGAAGGGCTCCGGCATGGCGGAGAGCAGGAACGCGTACCGGCCGAGTTGTCCACAGGCTGTGGACAACTTTTCGAGATTCCAGTTCTGTCCCTGGAGCATCCCCATCTCGACCAGGTCCAGGGCGTGCACCGGCAGCCAGAGGTCGTCGAGTTCGGGCGGGAAGATCTCGAAGGTGAGCGTGTCGTTGGCGACGGCGGCGACATCGCGCGCGTGGAACCACTCCGGCGTCCGCACGGAGAGCCCCGGCGACGGATAGCCGTAGGCATGCTTGTCACCGGCCAGGTACACCTGCACCTGCCCGGTCCGTACGAGCACGACGTCACCGGGGCGGACCCGTACCCCGGCGAGTTCCTCGGCGGCGTCGAGGTCCTCCGGGGTCACGGCGTGGCCGCCGTCGAGCCGGTCGACCCCGCGTGCGCGCGCCACGTCGAGCAGCACGCCGCGCGAGACGATGTGCGGCACCTTGTCGATGCCGGCGAACGCGGCGCCCCCGTGCGCGGTGATCGTCTCCGCCGGACGCCCGTTGTAGAGCCGCCCCGAGTGCGAGACGTGGCTCAGCGCGTCCCAGTGGGTGCCGGCCTGAAGTCCCATGGTCACCGCGTCGTCGCTGCACGCGACGGTGCCGGGACCGAAGATCTCCTGGTTGATCTGCACCATCGCGTGCAGAGGGTTGACGCGGCCGGGGATCATCCCGGTCTGCACACCGTCCTCCCGGAGGGGCAGCGCGAGCGGTACGCGCAGCCCGCTGCGGACACAGGCGGCGGCCTCGCGCACCACGTCGTCGGTGATGAGGTTGAGGGTGCCGAGTTCGTCGTCGGCGCCCCAGCGCCCCCAGTTGTTGACGCGCTTCGCGATGGCGTGGAACTCGTCCGGCAATGACATCCGGATCCTCCCCGGGGGTTGTCTCTTCACGTCCGGCCGGTCATAAAATCTAACGGTCCGTCAGAAACCGCGGGAAGGGGCCGGGCGTGGGGAACTTCTTGGCAGGCAGGACCGTCGCCGTGACGGGCGCGGGCCGGGGCATCGGACGGGCGGTGGCGCTGGCGGCGGCGGCCGAGGGGGCTCGCGTCGTGGTCAACGACTACGGCGTGGCCGCGGACGGCACGGCGCCGACGAGCGAGGTCGCGGAGGCGGTCGTCAAGGAGATCGAGGCGGCGGGCGGGACCGCGGTCGCCGTGGCCGACGACATCTCCACGATGGCGGGCGGACAGCGCGTCGTCGACACGGCCCTGGCGTCGTACGGACGCCTCGACGGAGTGGTGTGCGTGGCCGGCATCCTGCGTGAGCGGATGCTGTTCAACATGACGGAGGAGGAGTGGGACCCGGTGGTCGCCACCCACCTCAAGGGCACGTTCACCGTGTTCAGGGCGGCGTCCGCGGTGATGCGCGCACAGCGCTCCGGCACCCTGATCGGCTTCACCAGCGGCAACCACCAGGGCTCCGTCTCGCAGGCCAACTACAGCGCGGCCAAGGGCGGCATCATCTCCCTGGTCCGCAGCGCCGCGCTGGGCCTGCACAAGTACGGGGTGACGGCCAACGCCGTGGCCCCCGTGGCCCGTACGCGCATGTCGGCGAACGTGCCGATGGAACTCGCCGAGATCGGCGACCCGGAGGACGTGGCCGCGCTGGTGACCTACCTCCTCTCCGACCGGGCCCGGGAGCAGGGCGTCACCGGGCAGGTCTACACGATCGCGGGCCCCAAACTCGCGGTCTGGGCCCAGCCCCGCGAACTGAGGGCCGCGTACGCGGACGGCGGCGGCTGGACCCCGGAACGCATCGCGGAGTCCCTCCCGGGCACGGTCGGCACGGACCCGATGCCGATGCTGGAACGCCTGGCGGCAATGGAACGAGCGGCCCGCGAGGGAGCCCGCCCCAACACGTGAGGGGGTCTCTGCCAGCCCGTCCGGCGTTTGAGGACGAGGCCCGTTCAGGGCCGACAAACGGGGGTCTGGGGGCGCAGCCCCCAGGGACGGGAACGGGAAGGGGCGGCGGGGGCGAAACACCCCCACCCCGCCACACAACCCGCACCACACACACGAGGCGGCAACGATGGACTTCGGATTCGGCCCGCAGGACGAGGCGTTCCGCGCCGAAGCCCGCACCTGGCTCCGGGCCAACCACCACGCACAACCCCGCCAGGACTGGGAACGCACCCTCGGCGCCGCAGGCTGGATAGGCCTCGGCTGGCCGGAAGCCGGGTACGGCAACCGCAGAGCCACCCTCACCCAGCAGGTCGCCTGGGCCGAGGAGTACGCCCGCTCCGGCGCACCCCCACGCTCGGGCCACATCGGCGAGAACCTGCTGGCCCCCACCCTGCTGGCCCACGGCACCGAGGCCCAGAAGGCCCGCTTCCTCCCGCCGATCGCCGCGGGCGACGAACTCTGGTGCCAGGGCTACAGCGAACCGGGCGCGGGCTCCGACCTGGCGGGCATCCGCACCACGGCCGTACGCGACCCGCGAGGTGCCGGCCACCGGGTCACCGGCCAGAAGATCTGGACGTCACTCGCGCACGAGGCCCACTGGTGCTTCGTCCTGGCCCGTACGGAGCCCGGCTCGCGACGCCACCGCGGCCTGAGCTTCCTGCTGGTCCCCATGGACCAGCCGGGCAGGGTGGAAGTCCGCCCGATCCGGCAGCTGACCGGCACCAGCGACTTCAACGAGGTGTTCTTCGACGGTGCGCGGGCCGAACACGTGGTGGGCGGCGAGGGCAACGGCTGGCGCGTGGCGATGAGCCTGCTCGGCTACGAACGGGGCGTGTCGACCCTGGCCCAGCAGATCGGCTTCGCCCGCGAACTGGAGGACGTGCTCCGCACCGCGGTGAAGACGGGAGCCGCCGCCGACCCGGTCGTCCGTGACCGCCTGGTCCGCCAGTGGGCGGAGTTGCGCACCATGCGCTGGAACGCCCTGCGCACGCTGGGCGGTTCGGGCGACGCGGGAGCGCCGAGCGTGGCGAAGCTGCTGTGGGCGGGCTGGCACCAGCGCCTCGGCGAACTGGCGGTGCAGGTCCGCGGCGCGGAGGCGAGCGCGGGCCCCGCGGACTGGACCCCCGCCTCCCCCTACCGACTGGACGATGACCAGCACCTGTTCCTCTTCTCCCGGGCCGACACGATCTACGGCGGCTCGGACCAGATCCAGCGCACGATCATCGCCGAGCGCGTGCTCGGCCTGCCGAGACGAGCCGAGGGCTGAGAGGGGGCCGCACGATGCGCGGTGTGGTGTACGACGGACGGCGGGCGGAGGTCGTCGACGACCTGGAGGTACGGGACCCGGGGCCCGGCGAGGTACGCGTGTCGATCAGGGCGGCGGGCCTGTGCCACAGCGACCTCTCCGTGCTGGACGGCACGATCCCCTTCCCGGTCCCGGTGGTCCTGGGCCACGAGGGCGCGGGAGTGGTGGAATCGGTAGGCGCAGGAGTGGCACACGTCGCCCCCGGCGACCACGTATCGCTCTCCACCCTGGCCAACTGCGGCACCTGCGCCGAGTGCGACAGGGGCCGCCCGACGATGTGCCGGAGAGCGATAGGCCGCCCGACCCGCCCCTTCACACGGGCGGGCACCCGGCTGTTCCAGTTCGCGGCGAACTCGGCCTTCGCCGAGCACACGATCGTGAAGGCGGTCCAGGCGGTCCCCGTACCGAAGGACATCCCCCTGACCTCGGCGGCCCTGATCGGCTGCGGCGTCCTGACGGGAGTGGGCGCGGTGCTCAACCGGGCCCGTGTGGACCGGGGAGACACGGTCCTGGTGATCGGCACGGGCGGCGTCGGCCTGAACGTCATCCAGGGCGCGCGGATCGCGGGCGCCCTGCGCATCGTGGCGGTCGACGCCAACCCGGCGAAGGAGGCGGCGGCACGGCAGTTCGGCGCGACGGACTTCCTCACCTCGACGGAAGGGGTCCGCGACCTCCTCCCCACGGGCGCCGACCACGCCTTCGAGTGCGTGGGCCGCGTGGAGCTGATCCGCCAGGCGATCGACCTCCTGGACCGCCACGGCCAGGCCGTCCTCCTGGGCGTCCCCCCGGCCGCGGCGGAGGCGTCGTTCCAGGTCTCCTCGCTCTACCTGGACAAATCGATCCTGGGCTGCCGCTACGGCTCCGCCCGCCCCCAGCACGACATAGCCCTCTATGCCGGCCTCTACCGCCAGGGCCGCCTCCTCCTCGACGAACTCATCACGACGACCTACCCGATAGAGGACTTCGACAAGGCAAGAACAGACGCGGAAGCGGGCCACCTGGCCCGCGGGGTCTTCACGTTCTAGACGCCACGGGCTCCCCGGTATCCGCCTCCGCCCCCGTCCCCGCCTCCGTCCGGAACGTCCGCCGGTAAGCCGTCGGGGTCACCCCCAGGGCCGTCTGGAGGTGCTGGCGCATGGACTGGGCCGTGCCGAAGCCGGCGTCGCGGGCCACCTGGTCGACGGACAGGTCCGTGGACTCCAGGAGCCGGCAGGCGCGTTCCACGCGCCGCTGGGTGAGCCACTGGCCGGGGCTGATGCCGGTCTCCTCGCGGAAGCGGCGGGTGAAGGTGCGTACCGACATGGACTCCCGGGCCGCCATGTCGCGCAGCTGGAGCGGCTCGTGGAGGCGGGCCAGGGCCCAGCCGCGGGCCCTGGCTGTGGTGGTCTGCGCCGGGTCGGGGACCGGGCGTTCGATGTACTGCGCCTGGCCGCCGTCGCGGTGCGGGGGCACGACGGTGCGGCGGGCCGCCGCGTTGGCGACGGCCGTACCGTGGTCGCGGCGCAGCATGTGCAGGCACAGGTCGATCCCGGCCGCCACACCCGCCGAGGTCAGCACGTCGCCGTCGTCGATGAACAGCACGTCCGGGTCGACCTCGATCTTCGGGAAGAGCCGCTGGAGCCGGTCGGTCTCGGCCCAGTGGGTCGTCGCCCGGCGTCCGTCCAGGTAGCCGGCCGCCGCGAGGACGAACACGCCGGTGCAGATCGAGGCGATCCGGGTGCCGGGGCGGATACGGGCGAGGGCGGCGGCCAGTTCGGCGGTGAGTACGCCCTCCTCGTACACCGGGCCCAGCTTGTACGACGCCGGGACGATCACCGTGTCGGCGGTGGCCAGTGCCTCCGGGCCGTGCGGCACGTCCACCGTGAAGTCGGCGTCCGTCCTGACCGGGCCCGGCTCGCGGAGCGCGCAGGTGACGACCTCGTAGAGGTGGCGGCCGTGGGTGTCCCTGGGCCGGCCGAAGATCCGGTGCGGGATGCCCAGTTCGAAGGGGAGCAGCCCGTCGAGGGCGAGGACGACGACCCGGTGGGGCCGGAAGTCAGGGTCCGGTACGGGTTCCCGTGCGTCGGTCATGGCCCGATCCTAGCGGACACTGTCCTTCGGGCCAGTGGTCCGGACGGGTCCCCGCACCGCACCCTCGATGACGTGACCCAGACACACGATGCAGCCGCGAGCACCGAGACTCCCGCCGGCGTCCGCAGACACCGCGTCCACCGGGCGTGGTTCGTCGCCGCCGTCACCTTCGTCACGATCATCGGCGCGGCGGCCTTCCGCTCCCTGCCGGGACTCCTCATCGACCCCCTCCACGCCGAGTTCCACTGGTCCCGCGGCACGATCGGCGCGGCCGTCTCCGTGAACCTCGCCCTCTACGGCCTCACCGCCCCGTTCGCCGCCGCGCTGATGGACCGCTTCGGCATCCGCCGCGTCGTGGCCGTCGCGCTCACCGTGATCGCGGTCGGGTCGGGTCTGACCGTGTGGATGACCGCGGCATGGCAGCTGATCCTCTGCTGGGGCCTGCTGGTCGGGCTCGGCTCGGGCTCGATGGCGCTGGCGTTCGCGGCGACGGTCACCAACCGCTGGTTCACCGAGCGGCGCGGCCTGGTCACCGGCATCCTCACCGCCGCCTCCGCCTCCGGGCAGCTGATCTTCCTGCCGTTGCTGTCCTGGCTGGTCGCCCACCACGGCTGGCGTCCCGCCGCCGTCACCGTCGCCCTCGCCGCCCTCGCGGTCGTCCCCTTCGTCTGGCTGCTGCTGCGCGACCACCCGGCCGACACCGGCCGGCTGCCCTACGGCGCCACCGAGTGGGTGCCCAGGCCCGCCCCGGTGAAGGGAGCCGCCCGCCGGGCCGTACGGATCCTGCTGTCCGCCGTCCGCACCGGACCGTTCTGGCTGCTGGCCGGTACCTTCGCGATCTGCGGCGCCTCGACCAACGGCCTGGTCCAGACCCACTTCGTGCCCGCCGCCCACGACCACGGCATGCCCATCACGGCGGCGGCCTCGCTGCTCGCGGTCATCGGCGTGTTCGACGTCGTCGGCACGGTGGCCTCCGGCTGGTTCACCGACCGCTTCGAGCCGCGCCGTCTGCTGGCCGTCTACTACGCCCTGCGCGGCGTCTCGCTCCTCTTCCTCCCGATGCTCCTCGCGCCGAGCGTGCACCCGCCGATGGTGTTCTTCATCGTCTTCTACGGTCTCGACTGGGTCGCCACCGTCCCGCCCACCCTCGCCCTGTGCCGCGAGGTCTACGGCGAGGACAGCGCCATCGTCTTCGGCTGGGTCCTCGCCTCCCACCAGATCGGCGCCGCCCTGGTCGCCTACCTCGGCGGCGCCGCCCGCGACGCGTTCGGCTCGTACGACATGGTCTGGTACACCTCGGGCGCCCTGTGCGCGGTGGCGGCGCTGATGGCACTGATCATCCGGCGGCGGCCGGTCGCGCCGCGCCTCGCGCCGGCTGCCGCCGCGGCGGTGTGAGGACCGTCAGGTGCGGGCGGTCCTGCCCTGTCCACCGGACCGGAGGGCAGATCTGCCGGGCCGCGCGGGCAGACCGCCGAGGCCGTCAGGGCCGCAGAGCGGTGAATCCCCCGCGGTGAAAGACGAGGGGACCGTCGGGCGAGGTGCCGGGCGGCGCGGCCAGAGCGGTGACCCTGCCCACCACGATCAGGTGGTCGCCGCCGGTGTGGACGGCGTGGATCGCGCAGTCGAGCCACGCGGCGGCGCCGGTGAGGCGAGGCGCACCGGAGACCGGGGACGGCTCGTACCGCACCCCCGCGAACTTGTCCGCCCCGCTCACCGCGAAGGCACGGCACAGCGGGCCCTGGTCCGCGCTCAGCACGTTGACGCAGAACACCCCGGCGCGGGCGATGCGCGGCCAGGTCGTGGAGGTGCGGGCCACCATGAAGACGACCAGCGGAGGGTCCAGGGAGAGGGACGAGAAGGACTGGCAGGCGAAGCCCGCGGGAGAGGACTCCCCTGCGGCCGCCGGAGCCGTCACGACCGTCACCCCGGTCGGGAAACACCCCAGTACGCGGCGGAACTCCGCCTGGTCCACCGGCGCCCGCTCGTCGTCCCGGACGCAGCGCAGCTCGGGGCGGGGCAGGGGCCCGGCGCCGGGGTGCGCGCCGGTGCCCGTCCGCCTCAGGTGACGGACCGCGGCCGCCGCCGCTCCTGCGTGTCCCATCATCCCGCCATTGAAGCTGACGTCACGTCAGATGGGAAGCCCCGTACGGCGGGAGAGCGGGTGCGTGGTGCCGCTCGGGCGGACGCGGGGGAAAGGGAGAGGTACTTGAGGGCAACCGTCCCGGCCGCCCGCGAGGCGCTCTTTGCCAGCACCGATCAGGAGAGGTTTACTCGGTTTCTCGGAACGGAGGGGTCAGCGATGCATGCTCAGGAGCGACAGAGGGCGGCCGAGGCGAGGGAACGCGCCCGGCGCGCGGCCCAGGCCGGGCCCGCGCCCACGCCGTCCACCTCGGCCCCGGCGCAGCTCCTCCGCCTCCAGAACCTCGCGGGCAACGTCGCCGTCGGCCGCGCGCTGAGCGGCGGCAGCCGGCACCTCCCGACCGTCCAGCGCACCCCGGTGGGCGCGCCCCCGGCGCCCCCGCCGCCGCCGATGCCCGTCCTCAGCCGGGGCCCGGCCGCCGTGGCCCCCGCCGCGACCTCCGCCGACAACGAGTTCGAGCTGCCTCCCGAACACGTCGGGATCCGTTCCACCGTGCCCGACGGGCGGCTGCCGCTGCGGAACAAGCCGCTCGTCCGGCAGGTGATCACGCGCTACTACGGTGTCAACCGCACCGACATCGTCGACCTGATCAAGGAGCGGTACGAGCAGGTCAACCACGAAGCTTTCGTGGACACACCGCAGATGGAAGCGCTCAAGCAGAGCCACCGGCCCGGGTACAAGGACTCGGACGCCTACATCGCCGTCTCCGGCAGCGGCGGAGTGCCTCCGCACTGGCCGGTCGTCCCCGGCGGGCCCGTCAAGGTGCACAAGGGCAGCCTGGACGCCTTCCGGCTCGGCGCCCCCGGTACGGCGTTCACCGGTCTGGTGCGCTTCGGGGGCCATGACGACAACGGCGCGCCGAACGAGCCGAAGATCATCCTCTTCCCGACCCAGAGCACCGGCGAGTACCTGAAGCAGGGCGTCGCCGAGCATCCGCAGGAGGACCAGGACAACCCGCCGGAGATCCTGCGGGAATCGAGGGTGTACCAGGAGCGGTCCACCGTGTACACGACGCACGCCGCGTCGGGCGCCCTGTCCAGTCACGGCAAGCTGGCAGCCCACGTCTACGAGAAGGACAAGTACAAGCAGCTCGTCAAGAACCTCGAACTGGAGGACGCGGAGGACCTCCAGACCGCCGGTCTGACCATCGGCTTCACCGTGGTCAAGGGGGGCGGCTCGGCCGCCCACAAGTATTCGTTCGTCTCCCGCAGCAGCAACAACCACATGTTCGACCTGCTCTCGCCCCAGGAGAAGAGCGACCTGAGCCCGATGCGGAAGATGAAGCTGCGCGCCGATCGCAGTGCCAAGTTCGGCCACCTCGGGCTCCAGGCCAACGGTCCGGGCAGCATCACCAAGGAGTGGGGCGAGAAGATCATCGCCTCGGTCAACTCGGCCGTCGGGTAAGGGAGACGCGCGGCAGGGGCGGCGCGCGGCTCAGCGGCCGGTGTACCTCGCGGGGCGGCGGTCCTTGAAGCCCGCCACTCCCTCCTGGGCGTCCCGGGTCGTCATGTTCAGCTCCTGGGCCGCCGCCTCCGCGGCGAACGCCGTCGCGCGGTCCGTGTCCAGGGACGCGTTGACCAGCTGCTTGGTCAGGGCCAGGGCGCGGGTCGGGCCGGCGGCCAGGCGGGTGGCCCATTCCGCGGCCGTCTTCTCCAGCTCCGCGTCCGGGACGACCCGGTTGACCAGGCCCAGACGTTCGGCCTCCGGCGCCGGGAGCGCGTCGCCGAAGAACATCAGCTCCTTCGCGCGCTGCGGGCCGATCAGCCGGGGGAGCAGGTACGCGCCTCCCGCGTCCGGGACCAGGCCCCGGCGGACGAACACCTCGACGAAACGCGCCGACTCCGCCGCCAGCACCAGATCGCAGGCCAGGGCCAGATGGGCGCCCAGGCCGGCCGCCGTACCGTTCACCGCCGCCAGTACCGGCTTCTCGCAGTCCAGTACGGCCGCGATCAGACGCTGGGCGCCCAGGCGCAGCATCCGGGACACGTCGCCCACGACGCGCTCACCGGTGGCGGTGGTGCCGCCCCGCAGGTCCGCGCCCGCGCAGAAGCCCCGGCCCGTGCCGGTCACGACCACGGCCCGGACGTCCGGGTCCGCCGACGCCTCCGACAGCAGCGCGATCACCCGCTCCCGCATCCCGGGGGTGAGGGCGTTCAGGGTCTCGGGACGGGAGAGGGTGAGGTACGAGACCTGGGCGCGGGTCTCGTGCCGCACCCACGTCCCCTCGTCCGGCGACGGCGACGACGGCGGCGGCGTCACCGGCACACCACCAGCGCGTCCAGCGCCACCGCGCCCTGCCCGCGGGGCAGCACCAGCAGCGGGTTGATGTCCAGCTCCGCGACGTCGTCGCCCAGCTCCAGCGCCATCCGCTGCACCCGCAGGACCACCTCCACCAGCGCGTCCACATCGGCCGGCGGACGCCCGCGCACCCCCTCCAGGAGGGCCGCGCCGCGCAGTTCGGTGAGCATCGCGCGCGCCTGGTCCTCGCCGAACGGCGGCACCCGTACCGCCGCGTCCCGCAGGACCTCCACCAGCACCCCGCCGAGCCCCACGGTCACCGTCGGCCCGAAGAGGTCGTCGTGGGTCACCCCGACGACCATCTCCACGCCCCGCTCGATCATCTGGCAGACCAGGATGCCGTCCAGGTCCACGCCCTCGTAGCGGGCGATGTCGGTGAGCTCGCGGTAGGCGTCGCGGACCTGGCTCGCCGAGGTGAGGCCGATCTTCACCAGGCCCAGGTCGGTCTTGTGGGCCAGCCGCGCGCCGGACGCCTTCATCACCACCGGGTAGCCGATCTGCGCCGCCGCCCGTACGGCCGCCGCCGCGCTGGTCACCAGCTGCTCGCGCGGCACGCGGATGCCGTAGGCGCGCAGGAGCTGCTTCGCCGCGTGCTCGCTGAGCTGTCCGCCGGGCTGGAGCAGGGCCCGCGCCTTGCGGTGGGAGGGGGACGGGGTGCGGGGGGCCTCGTCGAAGGGGGAGCGGTAGGCGGCGGTGAAACGGTGGTGGGCGAGGTAGGCGCGGACCGCCGTGAGGCAGTTGCCCAGCGTGCGGAAGGTGGCCACGCGCGACGAGCCGAGGAGCACGTCGCGGTACGCCGGCTCGGTGCCGACCGGTGAGCCCCACACCACGCACACCAGCTTGTCCGTGGTCTCCGCCGCGTCCACCAGATCCCGCACCAGCCGGTCGCTGAGCGGCGGGAAGGGGCCGGTGACCGGACAGATCAGCACGCCCACGGACGGGTCGGCGAGGATCGCGTCGATGATCTGCCGACCGCGCCGGTCACCCACCGGATGCCCGCCGTTGTCGACGGGGTTGGCCACGCTCAGATACTCCGGGATCCACTGGTGCAGCTCGGCCTGCTTGGCCTCCGGCAGCACCGGAAGCCGCAGTCCGGCCGCGGTGGCCAGGTCGGCGGCATGGGCGCCGGTGCCTCCCGAGATGGAGTAGACGACGACTCCGTCGGCGCGCGGCGGCCGGGCGCGGGCCAGCAGGGCGGCGGTGTCCTGGAGTTCGTCCAGCCCGTCGACGCGGATCACCCCGAACTGCCGCATCGCCGCGTCCACGATGTCGTCCGCGCCGGTGAGCTTGCCGGTGTGCGAGGCCGCCGTACGCGCGCCGGCCTCGGTGCGGCCCACCTTCACGGCGACGACCGGCACCCCGCGGCGGGCGGCGCGGTCGGCGGCGAGGAGAAAGGAACGGCCGTCCTTGAGGCCCTCGATGTAGCAGGCGACGGCACCGGTCTCCGGCCGCTCGGCGAAGTACGAGAGGAAGTCGGCGGTCTCCAGATCGGCCTCGTTGCCGGTCGGCGCCCAGTGCGAGAGGCGGATGCCGAGTTCCTGGAGGGCGAAGACGGGGCGGCCCTGGTGCCCGGACTGGGTGATCAGGGCGATGGCCGGGCCGGTGAGGTCGTCGCGGAACTCCTCGAAGGCGTTCAGGTTGGTGTTCGGGCCGAGCAGCCGCAGTCCCGCCCGCCGCACGGCGGCCGTCAGCCGGTCCTGGGCCTCGGCGCCCGCCGCTCCCGTCTCCGCGAACCCTGAGGCGAAGGCGACCGCGAACTTCGCCTTGGCCGCGCCGAGTTCCTCGATCACCGGCACCGGGTCGGCGACCAGCAGGACGGCGAGGTCGACCGGTTCGGGCAGCTCGGTCACGGAGCGGGAACAGGGCAGGCCGAAAACGGCGGACCGGGTCGGGTGCACCGGGTGCAGCCGGGCGCCGACCCGCTCGGCCCAGGCCACCAGCTGCCGCGTGATACCGGTGTTGGGCCGCCCTTCCATGTCCGACGCGCCCACCACGGCGACCGACTCGGGGCGGAAGAAGCGGTCCAGGTCGGGCACGTCGGCGTACAGTGGACGGCCGCTGACGTCGAGGTCGTCCACATCGGCCGCCGTACGCCCGTGCACGGCGTTGCCGGGCCGGGGTTCGCCGCAGGCGATGACCCGGGCCCGCCGGGAGTCGGTGGTGAGGGTGCCGTGGGTTGATCCGAGCATCGTCCGCCCCGCTCCTGAACTCGGCGACTCCGTGACGCACCGGACCGGCGCGTCATGACCCGTCAAAACTGACGCTCTGTCAGATTACTGAACGGGAGCCTTGTCAGGAACCCTTGTGAACGGCACCGCTCTCACCGGGCCGCCGGCCCGTCCCGGCGCCCACCCGGAGCGCCCCCACATCGGGCGCGTCCGCCCCGAAGTACCGCCGCAGATGCCGCTGTACGAACCGGTCGCCGCGCCGCAGCAGATACGCGCGCCCCGCCGCACTGCGCCCGAGCACCTGGTACCGCACGACGTTGGCGGCCACCAGCGGCGGCACCGCCCAGGGCCGGGCGGCCGGCAGCCGCAGGTCCCGCATCCCCTCGCGGCCGAGGAAGTAACGCAGCATGCTCAGCAGCCGCGCCCGCGCGTACCGGCGCCGCAGCCCGGCGAAGTGCTCGAAGTGCAGCGCGCGCTGGGCGTCCACGAGGGCGCCCGCCAGTGGCGGACCGGCCGTACCGCCGTAGCTCTGGGCGAGCAGGAGATGGTAGTTCAGCCGGTGCTGCTCGAGCTCGGTGTCGCACAGCCAGTCCTCGTCGACGCCCATCAGATGACCGACGTACCTCCACAGATGCATCAGCGCCCGCGACTCGGCGCGGGTGACGCGGACGCCCAGCAGCCGCACCCCGAGCAGCTGCACGGCGTTGAACAGACCGAGGGTGGAGGCGAGATCGGACCGGTTGACCGGCAGGCCCCACCGCGCGGTGTCCCACTCCCCGCCCCGCTCCACCTGATGGTTCACCAGCGCGTGCATCACGCGTACGTGCACCGTGAGGCGGAAGCCCTCGCCGTCGCGGCGCATCGCGCCGGGCCCGGTGACGGCGGTCGCCCACTGCTGGGTCTCGGCGATCCTGCGCAGCGCCGATCCGCCGGTCAGCCCGCCGGTCATGACGAGCAGGTTCGGCGGCCCGTCGAAGCGGTACGACCCGATGAGCGCCAACTGGAGCATGACGTCGGCGGAGTTGCGGCCGAAGCGGCGGACGACCCGGCCGCCCTCGTCGACGAGGCCGAAGTCCACCCAGTCCGGCACCGGGTCCACGGCGGCGAAGAACTCCCGCAGCGGGCGCGGCGCTTCGGGCACGGCGTCGATCCCGTCGGCCAGCGCCCGCCGGAACTGCTTCATCGTGACCTTGTCCGGGTCCGCCGGGTCCGGGTTGCGCAGGGCGGCGGCCAGGGCGGCGCCGGTCTCGTCGCGGGCGGTCAGGCGCTCACCGATGGTGGCCAGCAGCGCCGGGTCCGTCCGGCCCCGGCCCAGCAGCAGGAGCCGCAGCGGTCTGCCCAGACGGCGGTTGAGGCCCTCGGTCTCCCGGAAACGGCTCGGGTACACCGGCGGCTTCGGTGCGGACGTCCTCGGCGCGGGTGAGTCCGGCGCGGGTGGCTGGGGCGCGGGTGTCCTCGGCGCGGGTGCGGCAGCGGAGACGTCAGGGGTCTCACGCTGTAACGGCTCGTGTGCGACCATGACGTGATGGTGACCGTCCCCCGTACTCGCGTTCAATTCGCGTTCTGACGCCCATGTCGTCGCCCCGTCCCGACGCGCGGCGCACGGCCGCCGCTCGCGTTTCGCCCCGCAGGACACCGACGCAGCAACGCTCCCGGGCCATGGTGGAACGCGTCCTCGGCGCGGGCCGCGAGGTGCTGGCCGAGCACGGCTACGAGGGTGCGTCGACCAGCCGGATCGCGGCGGAGGCGGGGATCAGCCCCGGCTCGCTCTACCAGTACTTCCCGCACAAGGACGCCATCGTCCTCGCGGTGCTGGACCGCTACAGCGACGCCCTGGTCTCGGCCGTCACGACCCGGATGTCCGGCCAGTTCGAGCAGCCCGCCCCGGTGGTCGCCCGCACCACGCTGGCCGCGCTGGTCGACGGGCTCGACGTGGAGCCGCCGTTCCTGCGCGCCGTGGTCGAGCACGGCCCGCGCCTGGACGACGGCCGCGCGCTGCGCGCCTTCGAGCAGCGCGTCGGTGAACTGGTCCTGGCCTACCTGACCACCCGGCGCGAGGGCCTGCGCCCGGACACCCCGCTCGACACGGCGGTGTGGATGATGGTGCGCACGGTCGAGCACCTGACCGTGCGCTATCTCCTCGACCGGCCGCCGATCCCGCGGGACCGCTTCCTGGAGGAACTGACCCGCCTGACGCTCAACTACCTCCGGCCGCCGGAGAAGCGAGACCCGCCGGCCGATCCGGCGTGAGCCCCGCCGACCGGTCCGGCAGCCGTGGGGACCCGCCGGTCACTCCGGCAGCCGGGCCAGCCGGTCCGCCCCGTACCGTACGACGGCCTTGGCGATCTTCTCCGCGTCGATGGCCAGCTCACGGAACATGCCGCTGATCGGGTTGGTGAAGCCGGTGAAGTAGAGGCCGGGGGCGTTCTGCGGGGAACGCCCGCCGCTCACGACCGGCCGGCCGCGCTCGTCCAGCACATCGAGATCGCCGACGAGCCCCTCCAGGGCGCGGACGTACCCGGTGGCCGCGATCACGGCGTCCGGCTCGATACGGGTGCCGTCGGCCAGCACCACCTTGCCGCCTTCGAAGGAGTCCACGGCGGCGACGATCTCGATCTTCCCCTTGCGTACGGCGTCGATCAGCCCGACGTCCTGCACCGGGATGGCGCCCTCCCGCACCCGCGAGTAGAGCCCGGAGTCGGGGCGCGGCAGCCCCTGCGCCGTCAGGTCGGGCACGCCGAGCCTGGTCACCGGCTTGGCCAGCCGGTCGACGAGCCGGACGGGCAGCCGGCGGACGAGCACGGCCGAGTACTGCGAGGGCCACCCGGCGGTGGACCGGCGCACGATGTGCGGCACCGTCCGCACCGCGAGCCGTACCCGCGAGGCCCCGCCCTCCACCAGGTCGACGGCTATCTCGGCACCGGTGTTGCCGACGCCGACGACGAGCACGTCGCGCCCGGCGTAGGGCTCGGCGTTGCGGTAGGCACCGGCGTGCGCGAACTCGCCGGAGAAGGACTCCAGCCCGGCCCAGTCCGGGATGCGCGGGGTGTGGTTGAACCCGGTCGCCACCACGACCGCGGCGCCGGTCAGTTCACGCCCGCCGGTGGCGTGCAGCAGCCAGCCGCCGTCGGCCGCGTGCTCGATGCGGGACACCTCGACGCCGGTGACGATCTCCAGGTCGTGGACCTCGGTGTACTTCTCCAGGTAGCGCACCACGTCGTCCCGGGCGACCCACCGCCCGAACCGGCGCGGCATCGGCAGCCCCGGCAGGGCGGACATGCGCCGCGTGGTGTGCAGCCGCAGCCGGTCGTAGTGCTTGCGCCACGACGACCCGACGCGGTCGGACCGCTCCAGTACGACGGCGCGGATGCCCCGGGCGCGCAGCTCGTACGCCACAGAGAGGCCGCCGGGGCCGCCTCCGACGACGTAGACGGGGTGCTCGGCGGTGGGCGCGGCGCCGGTCGGCGCGGCGGGGGTCGGGGGGTTGGACGAGTCGGCCATGAGCGCGAGCGTAATGTCACCCACCGTTGATGGGTCTCGGTCAAGAGGGGAATTGATTGCGGATCGATCACGGCTGGGGGAGGGAGGGGTGGGATGTGTGGCGTAGCGGCCCCGGTCGCGGGGTTCCGGCGTCGTACGGGTCTTGCGGAAGCGGTGCCGATCGGCTGAACTGACGTACCGTCAGATACCTGGCCCGGAACCGGACCGGGACCGTACGTACGCCGTCGGCAGGGGTGCCCATGGACACGATCTGGCTCAGTGGTGCCGAATGGCTGGCCGTGCTGCGCATCGGCCTCGGGCTGTGGTGGCTGGAGAGCTGGCGGCACAAGGACAAGAAGACCTGGTTCCGGGGCGGCGGCATCGGCTGGGCGGCGGGCATCGCGGAGAAACACCGGTGGGGCGCGGTACGGTCCGGTTTCGCCGCGGTGGTTTCGCCCCGGCCGCGCCTGATGGCGTACGTCGTCGCGTACGCGGAACTGGCACTCGGGCTCGGGCTGGTCCTGGGGCTGCTGACGCCGGCGGCGCTGGTCGGGGGGCTGGTCCTGAACGCCCTGTACTTCACGCTCATGATCCACGACTGGGCGGAACAGGGCCAGAACTCGATGATGGCACTGATCTCGGTGACGGGGTTCTTCGGGATGTCGTGGCAGACGTGGTCGCTGGACAGCGCGCTGGGATGGTTCGCATGACCGGCACACCCGACCCGGGGCCCCGACGCCCCGACGCACCCGCCCCCGAGCCTGATGCCTTCACCCGCCCCTACTGGGACGCGGCGGCGCAGGGCCGCCTCCTGCTGCGCCGCTGCGGAACCTGCGGCAGGCCGCACCACTACCCCCGCGAGTTCTGCCCGCACTGCTGGAGCGAGGACGTGAGGTGGGAGACGGCGAGCGGCCGGGCCACGCTCTACACATGGTCGGTCGTGCACCGCAACCAGCTGCCGCCCTTCACGAGCCGCACGCCGTACGTCGCCGCGGTCGTCGACCTCGCCGAGGGCCCGCGGATGATGACGGAGGTCGTGGAGTGCGCGGCGGCCGGGCTGCGGGCGGGGATGGCGCTGGAGGCGGCTTTCCGGTGCGGGATCCCCGTGTTCCGGCCGTTGAGGGGGTGACCCGGGGGGAATGGGGGACTCACCGGTTTCAAAATGGGAGGCATGGCACCCCTACGCGACCGACACGACCCGCGTGACCGACGCGACCGTGCTCCGCTCCCGATCTGCCGCCCGCGGGGCAGGCGCCCGCCCGTGGACACCGGCCCGGACCCGAGCGGCGAGGGGTTGCGCCTGCGCCGCTGGGACGCGGAGTCCGAGGCCGACGCCGCGGCCTGGCTGCGTGGCAGGACCGACCCCGACTTCCTGCGCTGGAACACCCCGCTGGCGCAGACCGCCGACCTCGCCGGGGCCCGGCAGTCGCTGAGGGCCCAGGCGCGGGCGATCGCGGACGGCACGTGCGCGCACTTCTGCGTCACGGACGAGGCCGACGGCAGGGTGCTCGGCCATGTCGGGGTGAACGCCATAGACCGCGTGATGCGGGTGGCCCGCATCGGCTACTGGGTCCTCCCGGAGGCCCGCGGCCACCAGGTCGCCACCCGGGCGCTGGCCGTGGTCACCCGCTGGACGTTCGCCGAACTCCCGCTCCACCGGCTGGAACTCGGCCACGCGCTGGGCCACGAGGCGTCGTGCCGGATAGCGGAGAAGTGCGGCTACCGCGCGGAGGGCACGCTGCGGGGAGCGATGTTCGACACGGGCCGCGTGGACGCCTTCCGGGACGTCCACCTGCACGCGAGACTGACGACGGACGACACCGCCTGACCCGGGTGGCCCGCCTGACCCGGGTGGCTGAGGACCGGACGGCTCAGGGCCAGAGCAGTTGCCTGCTCCACCCTTCCGCCTCGCGCCGGTAGACGAGCCGTATGTGACGCCGCTGGGCATCCCCCTGGAAGAACTCCACGGTGTCGGGCCGCAGATGGTAGAGCGTCCAGGACGGCACGGCGGCCGTCGGCTCCAGCTCGGCCCGCCGCCAAGCGGCCCGCGACGCCTCGGCCAGCTCCTCCAGGGATCCGAGGGGCTCGCTCTGGTGCCCCGTGAGGGCGGAGGAGAGCGCCCCGGTGGAACGGGCGTGGAGATCGGCCTGTGCCTCGGTGGCCGGGGCGGTGGCGACGGACCCCCGCACCCGGACCTGCCTCCCGTGCACGGGCCAGTAGAAGACGAGGGCGGCGTGGGGCTGCGCGGCGAGCTGCTGCCCCTTGGCACTCCCGGAGTGGGACGCGAACGCCCACCCGTGCTCCTCGTCGGCACCGTGCAGCATCACGATCCGCGCGTCGGGAAGACCCTCGGCGTCGGTCGTGGCGAGCGACATGGTGTGCGCCTCGACCTGCCCGGCCGCCACGGCCTCACTCAGCCAGGCCCCGAACAGCTCCACCGGCCCGTCGGGCACGGAGCCCGGTTCCAGCGACCTCAGTTCGGTGAATTCCGGATCCCACACCCGAAGGGACCGCAGCAGTTTCTGAAGATCCATGGGCTGAGTATCACCTGAGGTGGTGGCCCGAAGGCAGACCTTCTCGGCCCGGACGTGTGGATGGCCCGTGGTGAGCAGTCCGATGTCCTCGACGTCCGACGTCAGGACCACCTCCGTGCCCGGACACCGAAGCGCGGTCGCGCACCGCATCGCGTCGATGGCGTACCCGGCACGCTTGGCAGCCACCGCCTGCGGATCCGCCGGGCCGTTCACCTGGTCGAAGTCGGTGATCAGTTCGTCCAGGTCGTCCCGCTCCATCTGCTGCTGCGCGGCCTTCTCCGGACAAGCCGACACGCCCCGCCTCCCGATCCCGGATCATGCCGGATGCCGGCAGCACTGCCCGAGTTGGGCCGTGAGCACGCCGTGCAGCAGCTCGGCGTCGACGAACTCTCCCAGCTCCGGCGCCCCGCAGCGCCAGCTGAGCGGGTACGTGTTGCCGTCCGGTGCCGGAATGCCGACGTACTCGTCCCGCCCGGCCGGCGCCGGCCGCCCGAGACGGCGTACGCCGGGCGGCCAGTCGAACTCCTCCCCCTCACCGGGAGCCAGCAGGAAGTACGTCCAGCGCCCCCGGCCGACCTCCCGCACGACGGGACCGGGCCGGTCGTCGGTGAGTGAGGCGAGGTGGTGCACCACGGCCTCCCCTCGGACCCCGCAGACACGGACGGCATCGAAGTGAATCCCGGCCAACCGGAGTTGCAGACCGACTGCGGGCACCCAGTTCGGGTGAAGGTTGCTCGTCATACGGACGAGCTTCGCGCCGTGTGCCTAGCGTGACCAGGTGGACACGATGCACATCGGTGCTTGTGGAGAGGACGGTGGCGGGAGTGGGGTCATGTGAGGCGCCTTCGGCGGGCCGGCGGATGGTGGGGGAGCTGCTGCGCGTCCACCGGACACGGCTGGGACTCACCCAGAAGGAAGCGGCGGACCTGCTCCACGTGTCGGAGTCCTGCCTCGGCTCGTACGAACGGGCGGAACGGATCCCGACGACGGCGTTCCTGAAGCACGCGGACAAGGGCCTGGACGCAAGGGGAGCGCTGTGCGCGTGCGTCGAGATGATGGAGGAGGAGAAGTACCCGCCGAAGTTCGTCGACTGGGTGAGGTTCGAACGGTTGGCCCCGATCATCAACGGTTATGAGGTCATGGTGGTCCCAGGGCTTTTGCAGATCGAGTCGTACACGCGCGCTCTGTATGAGTCCCGCTATCCCTCCTTCGTCGGCGAGGAGATCGACAAGCACGTCGAAGCCCGTCTCGAACGGCAGTCGGTGTTGACGCGGCATCCGCTGCCGCGTCTCGGGTTCGTGGTCGAGGAGTCGGCGCTGGAGAGGCAGTTCGGTGGCCCGAAGGCACTCAGGGAGCAACTGCTCCATGTGCTGGAGCTGATGCGGACAATGAGCCACCTCACCCTGCAGATCATGCCGGCCGACCGCCATACGCATGCCGGGCTGCAAGGTGCCATGCAGCTGATGAGTACGGAAGAAGGCCGCAATCTGGTCTTCGTCGAGTCTCAGGCGGGCAGTACGTTGATCTCCCGGCCGGATCAGGCCAACGGCCTCTTGGACCTGTTCGGCATGTTGCGGGCTCAGGCGCTCACGCCATGGGAGTCGGCGGAGCTCATCGAACGGAAGGCGGAGCAACTGTGAACACGGTCCAGCTCAACTGGTTCAAGTCGAGCCACAGCACCAACGAGGGCGGCGCCTGCCTCGAAATAGCCGTCATTCCCGCTGCGGTCTACGTGCGCGACTCCAAGACTCGCACGCCGACGGCTTCGGTCCTCACCGTCACCCCCACCATCTGGACGGCCTTCGTCACCGCGGTCCGCCACCACCGCTGACCGAAGGACAGGGGCCGGCTGCTCAGCTTGACCGGCACATTCGCCCAGGGCGGCTTCCTGTCGACCTTGTCGCCGACCGCCCGGCGGGTCAGGCGCGGGCGTGGATTCCCATGCCTCCGGAGACGACCAGGTTGTCGCCGGTGATGTAGCCGGCGGCGTCCGAGGCGAGGTAGGCCACCGCTTCGGCGATGTCGGCGGGCGTGCCGGCGCGGCCGAGCGGGACCTCCTTGCCCCAGGTGTCGAGCATCTCCCGGGTGACGCCCATCCTGCCGTAGACGGGGGTGTCGATGAGGCCGGGGCTGACGGCGTTGACGCGGATGCCGCGGGGAGCGAGTTCGAGCGCGAGGGACCGCATGAGGGGCAGCAGGGCGCCCTTGGCGGCTGTCGTGGCGGCTCCCACCCCTTCGCCGGCGCCCACGGTGAACACGACCGACGCGCCCTCGCCGAGGAGCGGCAGCGCCTTCCGCAGGGTGAAGAAGCTGCCCTTGACGTTGATGTCGAACAGGGCGTCGAAGGCGTCCTCGTCGGTCGACTCGATCGGGCCGGGGCGGGAGACGCCCGCGTTGAGGAAGAGCAGGTCGAGGGAGCCCAGGTGCCGGCGGGCCCTGTCCACGGCGTGGTCGATGTCGGGCAGGGACCGTGCGTCGGCCCGGACCACCAGGACCTCTTCGGGAAGTCCGGCGTCGGCGGCATGGTCGACGCCGGTGACCATCACGCGGTAACCGCGGGAATGGAGCAGTTCGGCGGTCGCCCTGCCGATGCCGCTGGTTCCACCGGTGATCAGCGCTGCGGGTGAGGACATCATGCGCTCCTACGGGGGCTTGGGGTGAAGGGGGGAGAGGTGGAGGGTGGGTGCCCCTCCGGGGGAAGGGGTTCCGTTCTGACAGCGTACGCCTGGCTGGCAGTGACTGCCAAGAAGGCTGTCGGTGTCTGAGTGGCAGTGCTGGGTTAGCCTGGTCGGCATGAAGCAGGGAGACGAAGCCGCGACGGGCGTATCGGCCACGCTGTGGGACCGGACGCGGCAGCTGGCCTCCCGGGAGATCCTGGCGACGGCTCTGCGGCTGTTCACCGAGCAGGGCTACGACAGGACGACCGTCGCCCAGATCGCGCGGGAGGCCGGCGTCTCCCAGCGCACCCTCTTCCGCTACTTCGGTGCCAAGGAGGACCTCCTCGGCGGTGATCAGCGGCTGTTCGGGAAAGTACTGGTGGACGCGATCAGCGGGCAGCCGGCCGGAGCCGGTGTCTGGGAGGTCCTGCGCGCCGGGGTCGCCGCCGTTCTGGCCCTGCACGACAGCCGCGAACAGGCCCTGGAGCGGTTCCGCCTCCTCCACGACACCCCGTCGCTGCGCGCCGGCTGGCTCGAGAAGCGGCTGCAGTTCCAGGAGGATCTGCGACCGCTCGTCGAGGCGCGCATGGGCATGGCCGCCGACGGCGCGGATCCGCGGGCCCGCGCGGTGATCGCCACGGCGTTCGCCTGCCTGGACGCCGCTTCGATGGCGTGGGTCGGCGACGACGGCAAGGGCGACCTCCTGGACCTCTACGACCAGTGCGTGGCCGCCGTACGCGACGCCTAACCCGCGGCCGCCGCCGGCTCACCCCCGCCCCAGCACCACCGTCCCCGAGGAGCAGAACCACCCCCCGGTGCCCGACGCCACCCCCAGGCGCGGCAGCTGTCCGTCCCGTGTCCGTACCTGCCGCTCGCCGCATTCGCCCCGCAGCTGCCGTACCGCCTCGACCAGCAGGAACAGGCCCCGCATCCCCGGGTGCTGGGCGGAGAGGCCGCCGCCGTCGGTGTTGACCGGGAGCTCGCCGCCCGCGACCTTCAGCCGGCCCTTCTCCACGAAGGCGCCGCCCTCGCCCTTCGCGCAGAAGCCCAGGTCCTCCAGGGTGACGAGGGTCATGTAGGTGAACGCGTCGTAGATCTCCGCGAAGTCCATGTCCGCCGGGGTCACCCCGGCCCGCTCGAAGGCCAGGCGGCCGCTCACCGCCGCCGGGGAGACCGTGAAGTCGGGCCACTCCGACATCGTCGCGTGGGAGAGGTGCTCTCCGGTGCCGAGGATCCAGACGGGGGCGGTGCGGCAGTCCGGTACGTGGTCCTCCGCCGCCAGCAGGACCGCCGCGCCGCCGTCCGAGCGGATGCAGCAGTGGAGTCTGGTGAACGGGTCCGCGATCATCGGGCCGGAGAGGACCTCGTCCACCGTGATCGGGGTGCGGTGCATCGCCTCCGGGTTCAGGGCCGCGTTGGCTCTCGTCTGGACCGCCACCTCCGCCAGCTGCTCGATCGTCGTGCCGTGTTCGATCATGTGACGGCGGGCCGCCATCGCGTACTTCGCGATCAGCGTGTGACCGTACGGCGCCTCGAACTGGAGCGGGCCGCGGCTGCCGAAGGACAGGTCGCCGGTCCGGCGGCCCGCCCTGATGTCGGCCCTCGCCGTCGAGCCGTAGACCAGCAGGACCGCTTCCGCGTGGCCCGCCGCGATGGCGTCCGCCGCGTGGGCCGCCATCACCTCCCACGTCGAGCCGCCCACCGAGGTGGAGTCCATCCACGTGGGGCGCAGGCCCAGGTACTCCGCCACCTCCACCGGTGCCAGCGTGCCCAGACCCGCCGAGGCGAGGCCGTCCACCCGGGAGCGGTCCAGGCCCGCGTCCGCCAGGGCCCGGCGGGCCGCCTGCGCGTGCAGGGCGTACGGCGTCGCGTCGTCCACCCTGCCGCAGTCCGCCAGGGCCGCACCGACCACGGCGACCTTGCGATTCCCTCGCGTCATGAGATCTGACGGTACATCAGATGCGGGTCGGTGCGGCAGGGGTCCGGCGAAGGGCGCGGCTCTGGGCAATCGCCGCCCCGCGTCCTAACATGACGCGCCGTCAGATACCGAGGGAGCCGCCCCCATGGACGCCTGCTTCACCCCCGAACAGGACCAGATCCGCCGCACCCTGCGCGACCTGCTCGCCGGACGCTGCGGCCCCGCCGAGCGCCGCGCCGCCCTCGACACCCCCGCCGGACACGACCCCGCCCTCTGGACCGTCCTCGCCGACGGCCTCGGTCTCCCCGGCCTCGCCCTCCCCGGGACCTACGGCGGCGTCGGCTGCACCCCCACCGACCTCGCCCTCGCCGCCGAGGAGACCGGACGGGCCCTCGCCCCCTCCCCGCTCCTCGCCACGGCCGTCCTCACCGCACCCCTCCTCCTCGCCCTCGGCACCGACGCCCAGCGCGCCGCCCTGCTGCCCCGCATCGCCTCCGGCGCCCTCACCGCCGCCCTCGCCGTCCCCGGCGCCGCCCTCGCCGGCGTCCTCGGTCTCACCGGCGGGAGCGGCGGCGGGGGTGACTGGGCCGGGGGCGGGCGGGCCGGCGGGGTGCAGGCCCGGAAGGAGGGGGAGGGGTGGCGGCTGTACGGGGAGGTCGAGCAGGTGCTGGACGGGCACAGCGCCGGGCTGCTGGTCGTCGCCGCGCACAGCGGGGGGTTCGCCCGGTCCCGGGTCCTCCTCTTCCTCGTACCTGCCGACGGCGCCCCCGGACTGCGGCGCGTACGGCAGACCGCCCTCGACGCCACCCGGCCCCAGGGGCGCCTGCAACTCCGGGACGTGGGGGCCGAACTGCTCGGCGCCGACGCGCACGCGGACGTCCCCGCCGCCCTCACCGCCGCCGGGGACGGCGTCGCCGCCTTCCTCGCCTGCGAGGCCGTCGGGGCCGCCGACCGGGCCCTGGAACGTACCGTCGAGTACGTCAAGCAGCGGGAGCAGTTCGGGCGGGCCGTCGGGTCCTTCCAGGCGCTCCAGCACCGGCTCGCCGACGCCTACGTCCAGGTCCAGGCCGCCCGTTCCGCCGCCTACTACGCCGCCTGGGCGACCGGGCGGGAGGGCGTGCGCGCCGGCGGGCTCGCGCTCGCCCAGGCACTGGAGGCCCTGCGGCTGGTCGGCGGGGAGGGCATCCAGCTCCACGGCGGTATCGGGTTCACCTGGGAGCACGAGGCCCACCTGTACTTCAAGCGGGCCGCCGGGGACGAACTGCTCTTCGGGCCCGTGCACCGGCTGCGCGCCCGTGCCGCCGACGCCGCCGGGCTCTTCACCGCCGACGCGGAAGGGGTGACCGTCTGATGGCCCGCACCGGCGCCCGACTGCTGCAGAAGGTGTCCTCCACCCGCGGCTTCGCCAGGGCGGCGCCCCGCGTCGTCCCCGTCCTCGACCGTGCCGTGCACCGGCTCACCCGGGGAAAGGTGCTGCTCAGCGCGCTGATGCTGCCCGGCGCCGTGCTCACCTCGACCGGGGCGAGGAGCGGGGAGGCGCGCCGTACGCCGCTGGCCTGCCTGCCCGAGGAGGGCGGGCAGCGCACCTGGCTGCTGGTCGGGTCCAACTTCGGGCGGCCGGGACATCCCGCCTGGACGCACAACCTTCTCGCCCACCCCGACGCCGAGATCAGCTGGAAGGGCCGGGACATCGCCGTGCACGCCGTGCTGCTGCGGGGTGCGGAACGGGCCGCCGCCTGGCAGTACGCGCTGGCCTGCTGGCCGCCGTACGCCACGTACCAGGCCCGGGTGGAACGGGAGATACGGATCTTCAGGCTGCTGCGGAGATGACGCGTGACGCACCACATGCCGTGCGTCACGCACCACGCACCACGCACCACGCGTCACACGTGGCGCGTGACGCGCGCGCAGCGCTGCGGGCGGTGGTCCACAGCCGTCGACCACCGCCCGTGAGACAGGACTTGGGGGCTGGAAAAGTGGGCGGACGCCAACGAAAAGTGATGAGGGTCACGGTCTCCGGGCGGACCTACCTCGTCGGCTTCCGCCCCGTCACACCCAGATGGATCAACAGCGCCAGGTTCGGCTTGAGTTCCGCCTGCTTGACGCCCCAGGACGTGAAACCCTTCTGGTGCGCGGCCACCGCCGCCAGCATGGCGACCAGTGAGCCCGCCACCGCCGCGGGGTTCACATCCTTGTCGATCCGCCCCTTGGCCTGGAGTTCCGCGATGGATTCGCTCAGGGAGTTGTTCACCGCGTTGAGGATCTTCATACGGATCTTGTAGAAGCGCTTGTCACCCTCGGCGGCGCCGAGATCGACGACGCGCAGGATGGCGTCGTGCTTGCGCCAGAAATCGAGGAAGCCGTCCACAAGTTCCTGCGCGGTCTGCCATCCGGCCTTGCCCGCCCAGGACCGCCCGGCGACCAGTTCGGTCAATCCAGCGCCCTCGGAGGCCATTTGCTCGGCGATCTCCAGGACGGCACCTTCGACGTCCGGGAAGTACTGGTAGAACGTCGCGGGCGAAGTGCCCGCCTTGCGGGCGACGTCGATGACCTTGACGTCACGGTAAGGAGACGAGCTCAGCATCTCGCCGAGGCAGTCGAGCAGCTTCTGCCGTGTCGCCTGCCCACGCCGGCCGGCCACGCGGCCGTCGACGGTACGCACTTGTCCTGTCATGTCGTCAGCTTACCGAGGGGTGATCGGATCGCTATTCGGCCGACTGCAAATGGGGTGCGCGGGGGTGTGAGCGGTGGTGTGCCTGGTCTGCGCGGTGCGCGTGACGCCAGTAGGTTGGCAGCATGGCCGAAAACAGGGCATCGGTGTACGGAGAGGGCGTCCCCTGCTGGGTGGACGCCCGGCTGCCCGACGTGGCGGCGGGGGAGCGGTTCTACGGAGAGCTCTTCGGGTGGACCTTCGAGGAGGCGCACGGGGACTTCCGGTGGGCCCGGCTCGACGGCGAACCGGTCGCGGCGCTCGCGCAGAAGACGGACGGCCGGATGCCGAGCGTCTGGACGGTGTACTTCGCCACCCCGGACGCCGAGGCCCTCATGCGCCGTGTCCTGGCGGCCGGCGGACAGCTGGTCATGGCGCCGACGCCGCTCGGCACCCTCGGCACCGCGGCCCAGGCGGCCGACCCCGAGGGCGCCGTGTTCGGGCTGTGGCAGCCCGGCGGGCACCGGGGCTTCGGGCGGCGCCACGAGCCGGGCGGCTTCGTCTGGGTGGAGCTGTACGCGCGCGACACCACCGCGGTCAACACCTTCTACGGCGGCCTCTTCCGTGACGCCCTGTTCGGCGAGGGCGCCGAGCCCGACTTCGGCCGTGCCCCGGTCTCCGGGGTGTTCCCCGCCGAGATGCCGCCGCACTTCCTGGTGCACTTCCGGGTGGAGGACTGCGAGGCCGTCCTGGGGCGGGTGCAGCGGCTCGGCGGACGAGTGCGGGTTCCGCCGTTCGAGACGTCGTACGGCACCGTCGCCGTCGTCAGCGACAATCAGGGGGCGTCCTTCGCGGTGCTCCAGCGGTGACACGCTGCTCCGGCGCTGACACGGCGCCCGGGCGGTGACACGGTGCCCGGGCACCGGCACGATGTTCCGGTACCGACCCGGCGTTCCGGTACCGACCAGGCGTTCCGGTGCTGGAATCTTGTCATTCGTCACAGGACACCCCGATATCGCCCCGGGTTCGCAACCAGTGTCCGGGCCAGGGAGAATCGGGGTGCGTGCCGCCACGGCGGTGCGGTGGTGAGACGCTGCACGGGGTCGCGTACATAAGTGGGTGACGCGGCTCGTACGGGGAGGTGGCAGGCAAGTGGTGGATCAGCTGACGCAGCACGATCCGCGGCGGATCGGGCCGTTCGAGGTGCTGGGACGGCTGGGAGCCGGCGGCATGGGGCTGGTCTATCTCGCGCGCTCGGCGTCCGGCCGGCGCGTGGCGATCAAGACGGTCCGTACGGAACTGGCGGAGGACCAGCTCTTCCGGGTCCGTTTCACCCGCGAGGTGGAGGCCGCCCGCGCCGTCTCCGGCTTCTACACGGCCGCGGTCGTCGACGCCGACCCGCGCGCCGCCGTGCCCTGGCTGGCCACCGCGTACGTTCCCGCGCCCTCCCTCGAGGAGATAGTGAACGACTGCGGCCCGCTGCCCGCCCAGGCGGTGCGCTGGCTCGCCGCCGGGGTCGCCGAGGCGCTCCAGTCCATCCACGGCGCCGGACTCGTCCACCGCGACCTCAAGCCGTCCAACGTGCTGGTCGTCGAGGACGGCCCCCGCGTCATCGACTTCGGCATCGCCTCCGGTGTCTCGAACACCCGTCTGACGATGACGAACGTCGCCGTCGGCACCCCCGCCTACATGTCGCCCGAGCAGGCCAAGGACTCCCGCAGCGTGACCGGCGCGAGCGACGTCTTCTCGCTCGGCTCGATGCTCGTCTTCGCCGCCACCGGACACCCGCCCTTCCACGGCGCCAACCCGGTCGAGACCGTCTTCATGCTGCTGCGCGAGGAACCCGATCTGGAGGGGCTGCCCGACGAGCTGCGCCCGCTGATCGACTCCTGTATGCAGATGGACGCCACCGCCCGGCCCAACCCGGCCGACCTCCAGGCACAGCTGGCCCCGCACCTGTTCGGCTCCGGCTCCGACGACAGCGGTACGGCGTCGGCGTGGCTGCCGGAGTCGGCGGTCACCCTCATCGAGTCCCGCCGCGGCGCGGTCCGCGCCGGTGCCGCCCGGGCCACCCAGGCGGGCCCGCGACCCCAGCTGCCGCCCCCGCCCTCGTACGCCCCCGCCCCCGTGCCCGTCCCGGCCACCGCGCCCGCCCCGCTGCCCCTGCCGGCCGGCGCCCCCGACACCGGCCCGGTCCGGCTGGCCGGCGCCGCCGTGCCCATCGGACCGGGGCCGCGCGTCGCCGACGCCCGCGCCGCCGCCGTGAAGGCACCGCCGCCCGAGGCCGGGCTGGTCGCCCACTGGTCGCGCCCCCGCCCCGGCGTCAACGGCGCCGACCCGGCCCTCACCGCCCCGCAGGCCCCGCCCGTACCGCCGGAGGCGGCCACCGGCTGGCGGCCCTGGCGGTTCCGTATGTCCAACGATGTCTGGGGCACCCCCGCCGTCGACGGTGACCTGGTCTACGTCACCTCCTTCGAGGTGCACGCCCTGGACGTGGCGACCGGCCGCCGCCGCTTCAAGACGCGGGACGTGGCCTGGTCGATGTCGGTCGCCGACGGCCGTATCCACGCCTCCGACGGCCCCACCCTCTACGCCCTCGACGCCCGTGAGGGCGGCGATCTGTGGCGGCTCCAGACCGACGCCTGGGTGTACTCCCTCAAGGCCGAGCGCGGCACCGTCCTCACCGCCACCCGTGGCGGCGGGGTCCAGGCGTGGGAGGCGTCCAGCGGGCAGAAGCTGTGGGAGCTGAACGGCGCGCAGACCGACTTCGAGTCGCCCGAGGCGGGCCCCGCGCTCCACGACGGCGTCGTGTACGTGTGGCAGGACGCCCGGCTGCGCGCCCTGGAGGCCCGTACCGGCGACGAGCGCTGGTCGTACCCGGTCGGCGACGCCGCCTCCTGCGGCGGGGTCCCGGTCCGTCTCACCCCGGCCCCCGACGGCTGCCTCTACGTCGCGGCGGGCACCCGGGTCATCGCGATCGACGTGGCGACCGGCATGGTGCGCTGGCACTTCGAGGCCCCGGCGGTCTTCCTGTGCCCGCCCGCCTTCGCGCCCGGCCCCGCCGTCACCGGCGGCGGTGTCTACCTCGCCGACTACCTCGGCACGGTGTACGCCCTGGACGCCGCCGACGGCCGCGACCGCTGGCGTATCGCCACCGAGTCCCGTTCCTCCGCCGAGCCGGTCCTGGTGGCCGCCGGACACGTCCACGTGGGCAGCGGCAAGGGTCTCTACACGCTGGACGCGGTGACCGGTACGCCCAAGTGGCGGTTCCAGTCGGGCGGCGACCTGGTGGGCGCCCCGGCGGTGGCCGAGGGCCGGATCCACTTCGGCTCGACCGACCATCTGCTCTACACCCTGAAGGCCGACGACGGCCGGCTGCGCTGGAAACTCGCCACCGGCGGCGAGATCACCGGGTCGCCGGTGGTGCGGGACGGCATCGTGTACGCGTGCAGCAAGGACCGGTGCGTGTACGCGCTGGACGCGGAGAAGGGCACCGGCACGGCCCGCACGACGTGACGACCCGGCGGGGCGCGGTCGCGCGGCCTCGGGGGAGCGGCAGCGCCTGTGCGGCGGCTTCGGCGTGACGGCTTCGGCACGGCGGTGGGTGCGACGGCCGTCGCAGCGGTGCCGGTGCCACGGAAGGGGCGCGTACGGCGGCCGTCCCGGAGCCGACGCTACCGTCGCGGGGTGCGGTCCGCCACGCGGTCACCAGGCGGTCCGCCCCGTCCCTCGCCTCCGCCCGCGCGGCGGACTGTCACCGGACCCGGAAATCGCCGCTCCGCCGCCCTGCGAACAGCTCCGCCTGCCGCTCGGGAGGCAGGTTGCCCAGCGCGACCAGGGACGGCGCCAGGGCGTACGCGTGCGCCCGCGCCGCCTCCTTGACCGCCCACAACGCCCGTACGGTGCCCTGCACGCCCTCCGGCGGATACCCGGCGAGCACGGTGGCGCACCGGACCGCGGCCGCCACCGCCTCCCCGGGCGGGGTGAGTTCGGAGACCAGGCCGACGGCGTGGGCGCGTTCGGCGGAGATCCGTTCGGCGGTGCCCATGAGCATCATCCGCGCGGCCTCGCCGTAGGGCATCCGCAGGGCCATGAGCGCGGACTCGTAGGCGCTGACCATGCCGTAGGCGGTGTGCGGGTCGAAGAAGACGGCGGTGGTGTCGGCGACGACGAACTCGGCCTCGCCGAGCAGGTAGTAGGCGCCGCCGCAGGCCATCCCGCTGACGGCGGCGATCACCGGCTTCCACAGGTCGTTGGCCTTCGGCCCGATGTTCAGCAGCGGATCGTCCTGCATGTAGGGGGAGTCCGGCTGCGGGACGACGGTGTCCCGGTCGATGCCGGTGCAGAACGCGCGCTCCCCGGCCCCGGTGAGCACCACGGCCCGTACGGTGTCGTCGGTCCGGAACCGCCGCCACACCGCGCCGAGTTCACCGGCCGTGGCGAGGTCGACGGCGTTGAGCCGGGCGGGCCGGTCGAGGGTGACGACGGCGACGCCGGTGCCGTTGCCGGTGCTGACGCGGAGGGTCATGACCGCTCCGGCACCCACTGCGGCAGCGGCGCTCCGCCGTCCGCGGGGAACACGGCCCGGACGCGCGCGCCGATACGGAGCTGCTCGGGCGCGAGGGAGCCGAGGGGCGCGCCCGGGTGGGGCACGAGGTTGCCGACGAGCCGGATCCGGGGCGCGTCCTCCAGCTCCACCAGGACGACGTTGTACGGCGCCCGCGCCGCGTAGTCCGGCAGCAGCGGCGGATGCGGTACGACGTACGACCACACGCGGCCGCGTCCGCCGGTGAGGCGCCACTCGCTGGCGAAGGACCGGCAGTGCGGGCAGCAGGGCCGCGGCGGGAAGCGGGGCTCGCCGCAGCCGGCGCAGGCCTGCACGCGGAGTTCACCGCGGGCGGCGTACTCCCAGAAGGGGGCGCCGTCGGTGTCGGTGACGGGACGCAGCATCAACGCTCACTCCTCGGGGCTCAGTTGCGCAGCAGCAGGGCGGAGGTGGGGACGCCCTCGCCCGCGGTGACCAGGCAGGTCGCGGCGTCCGGGACCTGCGCGGTACTGGTGCCGCGCAGCTGTCGGACGCCCTCGGTGATCAGGTTGAAGCCGTGCACGTACGCCTCGCTGAGCCCGCCCCCGCCGGTGTTGAGGGGCAGCCGTCCGCCGGTCTCCAGGGCGCCGCCCTCGGTGAACGCGCCGCCCTCGCCCCGGCCGCAGAAGCCGTAACCCTCCAGGGAGAGCGGGATCAGCGGGGTGAACGCGTCGTAGATCTGGGCGACGTCGACGTCCTCGGGGGTGAGGTCGGCGTGCTTCCACAGGTGGCGGGCGGCGGCCCAGGCGGGGCCGGTGAGGGGGTCGTCGGTCCAGTAGTTGACCATGCCGTGGTGCTGGGCGGGCAGTCCCTGCGCGGCGGAGTGGATGTACACGGGCCGCCGCCGGCAGTCCCGGGCCCGCTCGGCGGAGACGACCACGCACGCCAGCGCGCCGTCCGTCTCCAGGCAGTTGTCGAAGAGGCAGAGCGGCTCGCTGATCCACCGGGAGGACATGTACATCTCGCGGGTGAGCGGCCGGTCGTACATGACGGCGGCCGGGTTCTGGTTGGCGCGGTTGCGGCAGGCGAGGGCGACGTTGAACAGGTGGTCGCGGGTGGTGCCGTACTCGTGCATGTGGCGGCGGGCCAGCATGGCGATCTCGTCCACCGGCCGCAGCAGCCCGTACGGCCGGGTCCACTGGGCCGGGGTGGGCAGCTGGACGGCGGTGTTGGTCCACGGGCGCGGCCCGCTGCCCCGCTTCCGGGACCGCCAGGCGACCCCGACGGTGGCCTGTCCGGCGGTGATCGCGGCGGCGAGATGCGCGACCGTGGCACACGAACCGCCGCCCCCGTAGCCGACCTTGCTGAAGAAGGTGAGGTCGCCGAAGCCGACGGCCTTGGCCAGCTCGACCTCGTCGGTGTCCTCCATGGTGTAGGAGGCGACGGCGTCGACCTCGCCCGGGTCGATGCCCGCGTCGTCGAGGGCGGCGAGCACGGCACGGCAGGCGAGGGTCCTCTCGTCCTCGGGGAGCCGCTTGGCGAAGGGGGTCTGGCCGATCCCCGCGATGGCGGTGGCGTCCTTGACGCCTTGCGCTCCGCCCGTTCCCGGCATGGTGCACCCACCTCCGCGCTGTGGCCTGTGACCGACGGCTGCTGACAGCCCGTCAGGCTACCGCTAATCTGACGGTCAGTCAGCAACCTGTCCGCGGGGAGGCCGAAGGTGCGCGACGAGACGGCGTGGGGCAGCATCCCGGCCCTGGTGAGCTGGGCGGCACGGCGGTACGCGGACACCGAGGCGGTCGTCGACGGGCGGACCCGGATCACGTACGCGGAACTGGGCGCGCGGGTGGCGCGGGCGGCGGCGGCCTGCCTGGCCAACGGCATCGAGCCGGGCGACCGGGTGGCGGTGTGGGCGCCGAACTCCCTCGACTGGATCACCGCCGCGCTGGGCGCGGTCTCGGCGGGAGCGGTCCTCGTCCCCCTGAACACGCGCTTCAAGGGTCCGGAGGCGGCGTACGTACTGCGCAGGAGCGGAACCCGGCTGCTGTTCGTGACGGACACCTTCCTGGGCACGTCGTACGTCGCCGCGCTGCGCCGCGCGGCGGGCGGGGACGCGGTGCCCGGGGGGCCGACCCCGGCGAGTGGCCCCGGTCCGGGCGGTGGTCCCCGCAGGGGGCGTGGTCCGCTTTCCGGGCTTCCCGCCCTGGAGCAGGTGGTGGTTCTGTCGGGGGACGCCGCGCCGCCGGACTTCCGTACCTGGAAGGACTTCCTGGCGGACGGCGAGGCGGTGACCGCCGGGCAGGTCAGGGCCCGCGCGGCGGGCATCACCCCGTCCACCCCCTCCGACATCGTCTTCACCTCGGGCACGACGGGCCGCCCGAAGGGCGCGGTGATCACCCACGGGCAGAGCCTGCGCGGCTACGAGGTGTGGAGCGACCTGGCGGGCCTGCGCCACGGCGACCGCTACCTCGTCGTGAACCCGTTCTTCCACACCTTCGGCTACAAGGCGGGCGTGATCGCCTGCCTGACGCGCGGCGCGACGGTGATCCCGCAGGCGGTGTCCGGGACGGACACGGTGCTGGCGAACATGGCGGCGGAACGCGTCTCGGTCCTCCCCGGGCCGCCCACCCTCCTCCAGTCCCTCCTCGACCACCCGGCCCGCAGCGCCCACGACCTCTCGGCCCTCCGCCTGGTCGTGACCGGCGCGGCGGTGGTCCCGCTCCGCCTGGTGGAACGGCTGCGCGGCGAACTGGGCGTGGAGACGGTCCTGACCGCGTACGGCCTCTCGGAGGCGAGCGGCATCGTCACGATGTGCCGCCGCGGCGACGCCCCGACGGTGATCGCGTCGACCTCGGGCCGGGCCGTCCCGGGTACGGAGGTCCGCGTGGCGGACGCGCAGGGCGCCGTACGCCCTCCGGGCGAGCCCGGCGAGATCCTGGTCCGGGGCTTCAACGTCATGCGGGGCTACTACGAGGACGAGGCGGCGACGGCCGAGGTGCTGACGCCGGACGGCTGGCTGCGCACGGGCGACGTGGGTGTCCTGGACGCGGCGGGCAACCTCCGGATCACCGACCGCCTCAAGGACATGTTCATCGTCGGCGGCTTCAACGCCTACCCGGCGGAGATCGAGCAGCTCCTCGGCCTGCACCCGGAGGTGGCCGACGTCGCGGTGATCGGCGTCCCGGACGCCCGGCTCGGCGAGGTCGGCATGGCTTACGTCGTCCGCCGCCCCGGCGCGCTCACGACCGCCGACGACCTGATCGCCTGGTCCCGCCGGGAGATGGCCAACTACAAGGTGCCGAGGCGGGTCGAGTTCGTCCGCGACCTGCCCCGCAACGCGAGCGGCAAGGTGCTGAAGGGCGACCTGCGCGGCCGGGCTGCGGACCGTACCTGACACCCGGCCCCCGGCCGTCTCGCCCGGCACGCGGGACGGCCGCGGCGGCTCCCCCTCTTCCGCGCCGCCGCGGCCGTCCTCTGTGCTCCGCCCCCTGTTCCCCCGCCCCCCCCGGTGGAGGCGTCAGGCGGACTCGTCCGTCACATGGACGTTGTCCGGGTCGGCGGTGCCGCCGTCCGCGGCGGTGGCCGTCAGCGGCTCGTCGGTCACGTGCACGTTGCCCATGGTGGTGCCCCCGCCGGCCGCCACGAGCGGTTCGTCCGTGACGTGCACGTTGTCGGTGGTGTTCTGGTCGCTCATCTCGCTGGCTCTCCCTGCGTGTCGTGCGCTGGATGGCGGGTCCGCCCGGCTTTCCCCCCGTGCACGGCCGGGCGGACCCGTCGTGACCGGCTCACCTCACGAACCCGGCCACCTGCCGCTCCGTCTGCCCCCCGACGCGACGGCGCGACACAGCAGAGCATGCCGGACGCCGATAAACGAACGATGAACGCCGCCGCGCCGGACCGCGCGTCCAGGGGAAAGTGACGGGACGGTCTTCAGCCCCTCACCCCACCGCCGAGGGCGTCAGCAGGGCCCGTACCTCCGCCGCCTCCGGGGCGTTCAGGGTGTCGAAGACGTCGAGGGCCTCGCGCCAGCAGACCTGGGCGCGGTCGAGGTGGCCTATGCCGTGCAGGGCGCGGCCGAGGACGGTGAGGGCGTTGGCGCGGCGCCATTCGCCGCCGATGCCGCGGAGGAGGGTGAGGGCCGTCTCGGCGTTGACGGCGGCCGGGGCGGGGCGGCGGGCGGTGAGGTCGAGTTCGGCCAGCCGGAAGAAGGTCATGCCCTCCCACAGGCGCTGGCGGGAGTCCTGGAAGACGCGCAGCGCCTGCTGGAGGCACTCGGTGGCCCCGGCCAGGTCGCCGCTGCTGGTGAGGGCGAGACCGAGCGCGTAGCGGCCGTTGGCGCCCTTGAGGGCGTGGCCCATCGCGTCGTACATCTCCGTGCCCTGCCGGGCCAGCTCCACCGCGCTCCCGGTGCGGCCGGTGGCCAGATGGGTGCGGGAGAGGTTGCACAGGGCGCTGGCCTCGCCCGGACGGTCGCCCAGCGGGCGGAAGTTCTCGGCGGCCCGGGTGAAGTGGGCCTCGGCGTCGGCCGGCCGGTTCTGGTACATCGCGACCGCGCCGCTGATGTTCGACGCCCAGCAGGCGGTGAGCGGGTCGTCGCAGGCGTCGGCCAGGGCCGTGGCCCGCTCGGCCGCCTGTCCCGCCGCGTCGAACTTGCTGCCGGAGATGTGGTGCACGAAGGCCAGCGCCATCAGCGCCCGCGCCTCGGAACGGGGGTCGCCGGCGTCCCGCGCCGCGTCGCGCAGCCGGGCGGCGACGACCTCGTACTCGCGGGAGTTGGCGCCCGACTCGGCCAGGTCCACCGCCGCCCACAGCACGTCGACCGCACGGCGCAGGGTCCCGGGACGGGCGGCGGACTGGCGTACGCAGGCCAGCAGGGAGACCGCCTCCGCGTACAGCCAGTCCTGGGCGGCGTGCCGGTCGGAGAAGGCCAGGCCGGGGTGGGAGGGCTGCTCCAGGTGGTCGACCAGGCGGTCGCCGGGGCGTTCGATCAGATAACCGCCGGCGACCGTGGCCAGATAGAAGTCCAGGAGCCGGGACAGGGCCGCCGCGCACCCGCTCGGCGGCTCCTCGTCGCGTTCCGCGCAGGCCCGGGCGTAGAGCCGTACGAGGTCGTGGTAGCGGTAGCGGCCGGGTGCCGCCGACTCCACCAGGGAGGTGTCCACCAGGGATTCCAGCAGGTCCTCGGTGTCGTCCTGCGGGAGGTCCAGTACGGCGGCCGCCGCGGCCAGCGAGATGTCCGGGCCGTCGGCCAGACCCAGCAGCCGGAACGCCCGCTGCTGGGCGGGCTCCAGCTGGCCGTAGCCGAGCTCGAAGGTCGCCTTCACGGCGAGGTCGCCCGCCTGGAGCTCGTCCAGCCGGCGGCGTTCGTCGGCGAGCTTCGCCGCCAGCACCGACACCGTCCAGGTACGGCGTGCCGCGAGGCGGGACGCGGCGATACGGATCGCCAGCGGCAGGAAACCGCACGCCGCGACCACGTCCAGGGCCGCCTCCCGCTCCGCGCGCACCCGCTCCTCGCCGACGATCCTGGTGAACAGCGCCAGCGCCTCGTCCGGCGACATCACGTCCAGGTCCACCAGGTGCGCCCCGGCCAGGTCCACCATCCGCACCCGCGAGGTCACCAGGGCCGCGCAGCCCTCCGTGCCCGGCAGCAGCGGGCGTACCTGCGCGGCGTCCCGCGCGTTGTCCAGCAGGACCAGCACGCGGCGCCCGTCCAGCAGGGAGCGGTAGAGCGCGGCGCGGTCCTCCAGGGACTCCGGGATCGCCGAGTCCTGGGTGCCCAGGGCACGCAGGAAGGAACCGAGCACCGTCTCCGGCTCGGCGGGCCGGGCGCCGGCGCCCTGGAGGTCGACGTACAGCTGTCCGCCGGGGAACGCGCCGCGTGCCTGGTGGGCGACGTGCACGGCCAGCGTCGTCTTGCCCACGCCGCCGATCCCGGCGAGCGCGGACACCGCCATGACCCGGCCGCCGTCCCCCTCTCCGTCCTGGGACGCCGATGCCAGTACCTCGCCGAGCTCGGCCACGAAGGACGCGCGGCCCGTGAAGTCGGGCACCGCCATGGGGAGTTGTGCGGGCCGGACCGGGGCGGCGACCGGTTCGGGCACCGGGGCGGACGGCTCCGCGAGGCCCGGGTCGGCCTGGAGGATGCGCTGCTGGAGGTCGCTGAGGGCGGGGCTCGGGTCGACGCCGAGTTCCTCCGCGAGCAGCCGCCGGGTGTCGGCGTACACGGCCAGCGCCTCGGCCTGGCGGCCGCCGCGGTACAGGGCCAGCATCAGCAGCTCGCGCAGCCGTTCGCTGAGCGGATGGTCGGCGGTGAGCGCGGTCAGCTCCGACACGGCCGCCGCGTGACAGCCCTGCTCCAGGTCCATGTCGAGCCGGGACTCGAGGAGTTGGAGGCGCCACTCGGACAGCCGGGTCCGCTGGGCCTCCGCGTACGGGCCGGGCACCCCGGCGAGCGGTTCGCCGTCCCACAGGTCCAGCGCGTCGTTCAGCAGCTGCCGGGCCCGGCCCAGGTCACCGGCGGCCTTCGCCTTGTCCGCCTCGGCGGCCAGCCGTTGCGCGCGCGCCAGGTCGAGCACGCCGTCGGCGAGGCCCCGTACCGCGTAGCCGCCGGACTCGGTGACCAGCATGCCGGGGTCCAGGATCTTGCGGAGCCGGGACGCGTAGGTCCGCAGCGCCGCCACCGCCCGCGCCGGCGGTTCCTGGCCCCACAGGGCGTCGACCAGCTCGGGTGCGGTGGCCGTCCGGCCCTCGCGCAGTAACAGAGCCGCCAGCAGGGCCCGTTGCTGTGGTGAGCCCATGGAGAGCGGCTCGCCGCCCCGCCGGCCGCGCACCGGTCCGAGCACGTCGAACCGCAGCTGAGGCGACTCCTCTGCGGGTCCGGGACGCCACTGCGCCGGTACCCGCGGTCCACCGTCCATCCGCTGTCCCCCTAGAGACCCTCGTTATCGGACGTAAGTCTGCCTTGTCCACAGGGCGCGCGTCAGCCACGAGGGGCGCCGATCACGGGTGAGTGCCGTGCGCCGCAGGGGAATCGGGGCGACATGCACAGGGCCCTCACATCCTCTCCGCGGCCCCGGACGGGTCCTGCCGGCGTCCACGCAGCTGACGGTCCGTCAGATTGGCGCTACCGTGGCCGTCATGGAGACCACCCAGGACAACACCCGCGCCGGCGGTGGCGACTTCCCGCTGATCATCTCCGTCGACGACCACACCGTGGAGCCCCCCTCCGTCTGGCAGGACCGGCTGCCGAAGAAGTACCTCGACACCGGGCCCCGTATCGTGCGCGCCCCGCTGAAGGAGATGTCCTTCCTCGGCGGGCGCTTCAGGCCCGTCATGGGCGAGCCGGGCGACGACGGCCCCGTCGGCGACTGGTGGATCTACGAGGACCTGCACCGCCCCCTCACCCGCCTCGACACCGCCGTCGGCGTCAGCCGGGAGGAGGTGAGACTGGAGGTCATCACCTACGAGCAGATGCGCCCCGGCTCGTACGACGTCGCGCAGCGCCTCGCCGACATGGACGTCAACCACGTCCAGTCCGCCCTCTGCTTCCCCACCTTCCCCCGCTTCTGCGGCCAGACCTTCACCGAGGCCGCCGACCGGGACCTCGCCCTGCTGTGCGTGCGCGCCTACAACGACTGGATGGTGGAGGAGTGGTGCGGCCCCGAGGCCCGGGGGCGGCTCGTCCCGCTCACCCTCATCCCGCTCTGGGACGCCGAACTGGCCGCCGCCGAGGTCCGCCGCAACGCCGCCCGCGGGGTGCGCGCGGTCGCCTTCTCCGAGATACCCCCGCACCTCGGCCTGCCCTCCGTCCACACCGACCACTGGGACCCCTTCCTCGCCGCCTGCGACGAGACCGGCACCGTCGTCGCCATGCACATCGGCTCCAGCAGCCGGATGCCGTCCACCTCCGAGGACGCCCCGCCCGCCGTCGGCTCCACGATCACCTTCGCCAACTGCTGCTTCTCCATGGTCGACTGGCTGATGAGCGGCAAGTTCGAGCGCTTCCCCGGCCTCAAGGTGATGTACGCGGAGGGACAGATCGGCTGGATCCCCTACATCCTGGAGCGCGCCGACGTCGTCTGGGAGGAGAACCGCGGCTGGGGCGGCGTCGCCGACAAGGTGCACCGGCCGCCGTCCGAGACCTTCCCCGGGCATGTCTGGGGCTGCTTCTTCGACGACGCGTTCGGGCTGCGCAGCCTCGGCTCCATCGGCGTCGGCAACGTCCTCTACGAGACGGACTACCCGCACTCCGACTCCACCTGGCCCAAGTCCCGCGAGGTCGGCGAGGCGCAGATGGGGCATCTGGCGCCGGACGTCGTCGAGCGGATCGTGCGCGGCAACGCCATCGAGCTGCTCGGACTGACGGCGGACGGCCTGTGGCGGGGGCCGCGGTGAGCGGGGCCGGGGCCGGGAACGCCGGCGGGCTCGGGTACGGGATGCAACTGCCGGTGCAGTCGCAGAGCACGATGTACGCCGAACCCTGGGAGGCGGACGCGGGCGCCGGGGACCTGGTGGAGATCGCCCGCGCCGCCGACCACGCGGGCTTCGCCTACGTCGCCGTCTGCGACCACGTCGCCATTCCGCGCCGCCTCGCGTCCGCGATGAGCACGGTCTGGTACGACCCCGTCGCCACCCTCTCCTATCTCGCCGCCGCCACCGCACGCACCCGGCTGCTCAGCCACGTCGCGATCGTCGCCCTGCGCCACCCCCTCCTCACCGCCAAGCAGTACGCCACCCTCGACCACCTCAGCGGCGGCCGGCTGATCCTCGGCGTCGGCGCGGGGCACGTCACGGAGGAATTCGACGCCGTCGGCGCCGACTTCGCGCACCGGGGCGCCGTGCTCGACGAGACCGTCGACGCGCTGCGCGCCGCGCTCGGCCCGGACGAGTTCCCCGAACACCACGGCAAGCTCTACGACTTCGGGGGCCTCGGCCAGCGCCCCCGCCCCGCCCAGCCGCGCGTCCCCGTCTGGGTCGGCGGCTCCTCGCCCGCCGCCGTCCGCCGGGCCGCCCTCAAGGGCGACGGCTGGCTGCCCCAGGGCGACCCGCGCGACCGGCTGCCGGCCCAGCTGGCCCGTATCCGCGCGCTGCGCGAACAGGCCGGGGTGAGCGGGCCGTTCACCGCCGGAGCCATCACCGAGCCGCTCTACGTCGGCACCCCCGGCTGGGAGACCGGCCGCCGCACCCTCACCGGCGCCCCCGAGGCGCTCGCGGAGTCCCTGCGGGCGTACGCGGAGATGGGCGTCGACCAGATCCAGGTGCGGTTCCGCAGCCGGAGCCGCAGCGAACTCACCGACCAGATCACGGCGTTCGGCGCGGAAGTGGCGCCCCATCTCGTAACACCGTCTTGAGAGGACTTCCCATGGGCAAGCTGGACGGGCGTGTCGTGATCGTCACCGGCGCGGCGCGCGGGCAGGGCGAGCAGGAGGCGCGGCTCTTCACCGCGGAGGGCGCGCGGGTCGTCATGACGGACGTCCTGGACGACCAGGGGGAGGAACTGGCGAAGGAGCTGGGCGCGCTGTACGTCCACCTCGACGTGGGCCGCGAGGACGACTGGCGCGCGGCGGTGACGCGGGCGAAGGAGACGTACGGCCGGATCGACGGGCTGGTCAACAACGCCGGCATCCTGCGCTTCAACGCCCTGCTGGACACCCCGCTGGAGGAGTTCCTCCAGGTGGTGCAGGTCAACCAGGTCGGCTGCTTCCTGGGGATCAGGACCGTCGCCCCGGAGATCGCGGCGGCGGGCGGCGGCACGATCGTCAACACCGCCTCCTACACGGCCGTCACCGGCATGGCCGCCGTCGGCAGCTACGCGGCCACCAAGCACGCCGTCCTCGGCCTCACCCGGGTCGCCGCGCTGGAGCTCGCGCCCAGCGGGATCCGCGTCAACGCGGTGTGCCCCGGCGCCGTGGACACCCCGATGTCCAACCCGGCCCGCCTGGACCCGGACGCCGATCCGGAGGAGATGAGCCGGGCCCTGGACGAGCTGTACCGCAAACTCGTCCCGCTCGGCCGGATCGGCCGTCCGGAAGAGGTCGCCCGGCTGGCCCTGTTCCTCTCCTGCGACGACTCGGCGTACATCACCGGGCAGCCGTTCGTGATCGACGGCGGATGGCTGGCGGGCGTGTCGGTGGTCTGACGGGACGGGTCTGACCGGGCGGGTCTGACCGGGCGGGGCCGAGAGCACACGGAAGGTGTGTCTTATGTCGCACACACATCGGGACGTTCGGCGGATTTACACCGAAGTCTTCGCAGCTCAGGCGGGTCAAGGAGGTCCCGGGGCGAGGGCCGCGGCCCGTCAAGGGTTGTGGCTCTCACCCCCTGCGGACCGTGCCCGGTGTTAAAGTAATGAACGATCGAACTCGATCACAGGATTGTTACTTCCCGAGGACGTCACCGTCATCGCCGCGTGCGATGCCACGGAGGGCGGGCCGCTTGAGGGGAGGCAAGGCCTGGGTGGCGCGCTTTGCGCTTCCCGGGCCTTTTTTGTTGCCCAGATCCTGGTGAACGAGCTCGTGGACCGATGCATTACGGCACGAACCAGGGGATGCAGGGACGCATCATGACAACACCGGCAACGGGACACGACGCACTGGCGGAGCAGATCCTCCGCGGCGTCGGTGGCCCTGAGAACATCGAGAGCCTCACGCACTGCGCGACGCGGCTGCGCTTCCAGCTCCACGACGGGAAGAAGGTCGACCAGGCCGCCCTCGATCGCCTCGACGGCGTCATGGGTACCGTGCCGCAGTCGGGCGACCGCTTCCAGATCGTGATCGGCGGAGCCGTCGCGAGTGTGCACTCGAAGATCATAAACCTTCCGTCGATGAAGGCGGGCGGCACCCCCGCCCCGCAGTCGAACGCCGACGTCAAGGCTGCCGCCCGGGCCAAGGGCCGCGGTCGCTACGCCTGGCTCGACAACTTCTTCGAGTACCTCTCCGACTCGTTCCGGCCGCTCCTGGGCGTCCTGCTCGGCGCCTCGCTGATCATCGCGATCGCCTCGATGCTCGACGCCTTCGGCCTGGTCGACTTCCGCGCCGCGAACAAGTCCGCCACCTGGGTGTTCGTCGACGCGATGTGGCGCTCGGTGCTGTACTTCCTGCCGATCATGGTCGCCTACAACGCGGCCAAGAAGCTGAAGATCGACCCATGGATCGGCGCCACCGTGATGGCCGCCGTGATGACCCCGAACTTCACCGGCATGATCGGGTCCAAGACCCCCGGCGTCGAGACCCACATCAACCACACGCTGGGCACCACGGAGTCCGTGGCGCACGTCTTCGGGCTGCCGATGCAGCTGAACGACTACGGCGGCCAGGTCTTCGTGCCGCTGCTGATGGTCGCCCTGCTCGCCCTGGTCTACAAGGGCCTGAAGCGGATCTTCCCCGAGAACGTGCAGATGGTCTTCGTGCCGTTCTTCAGCATGCTGATCATGATCCCGCTCACCGCCTTCCTCATCGGCCCGCTGGGCGTCTGGGCCGGCAACGGCCTCGGTTCGGGTCTGTCCTGGCTGAACACCAACGCGCCGATCGTCTTCGCGATCGTCATCCCGATGCTGTACCCCTTCCTGGTGCCGCTGGGCCTGCACTGGCCGCTGAACGCGCTGATGCTCGTCAACATCAACACCCTCGGGTACGACTTCATCCAGGGCCCCATGGGCACGTGGAACTTCGCCTGCTTCGGCGCGACCGCCGGTGTCCTGCTGCTGTCGATCCGGCACCGTGAGAAGGACATGCGCCAGACCGCCACGGGCGCCCTGGCCGCGGGTCTGCTCGGCGGTATCTCCGAGCCCTCCCTGTACGGCATCCACCTGCGCTTCAAGCGGATCTACCCCCGCATGCTCGTGGGCTGCCTCGCCGGTGGTGTGATCATCGGCCTCCTGGGCGGCGTCAACACCAACGCCTTCGCCTTCACCTCCGTGCTGACCATCCCGGTCTTCACCCCGATGATCAAGTACATCATCGCGATCTCCGCGGCCTTCATCATCTCGATGGTCCTCGTGGTCGTCTCCGACTACCGCACCCCGGAGGAGCGCGCCGAGGCCAACGCCGAGCGTGACGCCGCCGAGGCCGCCGCCCGCGGTGACGTCGTCGCCCGCAGCGAGACCGTGGCCGACGACCGCGAGCTCGTCGCCGTCGGTGCCGCCGCTCCGGCCGCCGCCGCCGGTGCCTCCACCGACTCCGCCGTGGTGTCCGCCGCGGGCGGTGCCTCCGCCGGCGCCGCCGCCGGAAAGGCCACCGAGCTCAAGGCGCCCGTCGCGGGCCGTGTGATCGGCCTCGGCGAGGTCGAGGACCCGGTGTTCGCCTCCCGTGCGCTCGGCGAGGGCGTGGGCATCGAGCCGGCCGACGGCCACGTCGTCGCCCCGGTCGCCGGTGAGCTGATCACCGTCGCCGACACCGGCCACGCCTTCGGCATCCGCACCGAGGACGGCATCGAGGTGCTCATCCACGTCGGCATCGACACGGTGCAGATGCAGGGAGAGGGCTTCGACGTCCGCGTCGAGGCCGGCCAGACGGTCGCCGCCGGTGACCTCCTCGCCGAGGTCGACCTCGGCGCCGTACGCGCCGCGGAGCACCCGACCGTCACCCTCATGACCGTCCTCAACACCGCGGACGTCACGTCGGTCGAGCCGCACGCCGGGCAGGACGTCGCCGTCGGCGCTCCTGTGGTGACCGTGCGTCGGTGATGACCCGCCACCGGTGCGGCGCGCGCGCACGTCCCCTCGGGGGGCGTGTGCGCGCGCCGCGTCGGTTCGGGAGAGTATGGGCACGGAGAGAAAGGAGGGCCTGCGGTGAAGGCGCTGCGTGTCCTCAACAACAACGTGGTCCTCGCGCGTGACGAGAAGGACCAGGAGGTCATCGTCACCGGGCGGGGCATCGGCTTCAGCGCCCGCCAGGGCAAGCGCATCGACCCCGCGCTGATCGAGCGTGTCTTCGTCCCGGCCGACGGCCGCGACCCCGACCATCTCGCCGAGATGGTCGCCCTGATCAGCGAAGAGGTCCTGCGGGCCGTCGTGATCGCCCTCAGCGAGGTCGGCATCGAGGGACGCGAGTCCACCCGGCCCACTCTCGCCCTCGCCGTCGCCGACCACATCGCCGGCGCCCTGGACCGGGCCGCGCGGGGCATCACCATCGAGTACCCGCTGCGTGCCGAGGTGCAGACCCTGTACGCCACCGAGTACGCGCAGGCGCTGCGCCTGCTGCGGGCCATCAACGAGCACGTCGACCCGAAGCTGGACGAATCCGAGGCGACCGCGCTCGCGCTGCACCTGGTCAACGCGGGGTTCGTCTCCGGCGATCTCTCCTTCACCTACACGATGACCGGCGTCATCCAGCAGATGCTCGCCGTGGTGCGTGAGCGGTACGGCATGGACTTCTCCCCCGAGTCGATGAGCGCGGCCCGCTTCATCACCCACGTGCGCTACCTCTTCGTACGGATCGAGCAGCACCGGCAGCTGAAGGGCCAGGAGTCCACGATCGGCAAGGGCATCCGCCAGCACTACCCGGAGGCGACCCGCACCGCGCAGCAGCTGGCGACGATCGTCGAGCTGCGTCTGGGGCAGCACCTGAGCGAGGACGAGGTCTCCTACCTGGCGCTCCACGTGGCCCGCATGACCATGGACGCCGACGGCAACGCGGCGTGAGCCGCGCCGCGTGAGTCCGGCGGGTGCGGGTGCCGGCGCCCCTGTGGCGTTGGCCAGGAGGCTCCACCCGGCCATGCCCCCGGCCCACCCCGCAGGGCCGAGCGCCGTGTCGGTCACCGCGGAGCAGGCAGCGGCCGGAGCGCAGCGCCCGGTGCGCGGCAGCGGCCGTGCCCCGCGACGTGGTGCAGGGGATCAAGCGCTCCGCGTTCCGGTCGGAGGCCCGTGGCGATCTCCGCCGAGGCGGCTGTCCGCGAAGCGTCCCGCTGAAGCCGGGTGAACGCCCGAGCCGACAGAGCCACCGGCTGCGACCTACGGATTCCGGCGCCTTGATCCCCTGCACCACCGGGCGGGCCGGTGCGCGGCAGTCGCCGGTGTCACGGCTCTTGACGGTCCATGCTGCCGGTGCCACAGTCGGGCTCCATCTGATGGACCGTCAGAAACGGCGTCGGACACACCGGGCCGTAGGCCATCCGTGACTCCTGGGGACGGTGAACCTCCTTGGAATTCGGGCTCTTTGTACAGGGATACGTGGGCAAGCGCGCCGAGACCGACCCGCTCGCCGAGCACAAGGCGCTGATGGAGGAGACCGAGTACGTCATCCAGGCGGACAGGTCGGGCTTCAAGTACGCCTGGGCCTCCGAGCACCACTTCCTGGAGGAGTACTCGCACCTCTCCGCCAACGACGTCTTCCTCGGCTACCTCGCCCACGCCACCGACCGCATCCACCTGGGCTCCGGCATCTTCAACCCGCTGGCCCAGGTCAACCACCCGGTGAAGGTCGCCGAGAAGGTCGCCATGCTCGACCACCTCACCGGCAACCGCTTCGAGTTCGGCAGCGGACGCGGCGCCGGCTCGCACGAGATCCTCGGTTTCCTGCCCGGCATCACCGACATGAACCACACCAAGGAGATCTGGGAAGAGACCATCGCCGAGTTCCCCAAGATGTGGCTCCAGGACGAGTACGAGGGCTTCCAGGGCAAGCACTGGCAGCTGCCCCCGCGCAAGATCCTGCCGAAGCCGTACGGGAAGTCGCACCCCGCGATGTGGTACGCGGCCGGCTCGCCCCCGTCGTACGCCATGGCCGCCCGCAAGGGCCTCGGCGTGCTCGGCTTCAGCATCCAGAAGGTCTCCGACATGGAGTGGGTGCTGGAGCAGTACAAGACGGCGGTCGTGAACGCCGAACCGATCGGCGACTTCGTCAACGACAACGTGATGGTGACGACGACGGCGATCTGCGCGCCCACCCACGACGAGGCCATCGAGATCGCCGTCAACGGCGGCCTGCACTACCTCCCCTCCCTCGTCTTCCGCTACCACGACACCTTCCCGCGCCCCGAGGGCTTCCCGGTGTGGCCCGAGACGCTGCCCGCGTACACCCCCGAGTTCGTCGAACTCCTCGTCGAGGAGGAGCTGCTGATCTGCGGCGACCCGGACGAGGTGCTGCGCCAGTGCAAGCGCTGGGAGCAGGCCGGGGCGGACCAGCTGAGCTTCGGCCTGCCGGTCGGGGTGCCCAAGGAACAGACCCTGCAGACCATCCGCCTCATCGGTGAGCACGTGATCCCGAAGATCGACACGGATCCCGTGCACCGGACGACGCGGTTCAGGCAAGCGGTGTGAGGGAGGGGACGGCCGCCATGCTCGACCACGTCATCCAGGGCGCGACCGTCGTCGACGGGACGGGCGCGCCCGGGTACCCCGGAGACGTCGGCATCCGGGACGGCCGGATCGCCGCCGTCGGCGCCGCCGGGACCCTCACCGGGGAGTCCCGTACGGCCGAGGACGCGACCGGCCTGGTCCTCGCCCCCGGCTTCGTCGACCCCCACACCCACTACGACGCCCAGCTGTTCTGGGACCCGTACGCCACCCCGTCCCTCAACCACGGGGTGACCACGGTCGCCGCCGGGAACTGCGGCTTCACCCTCGCCCCCCTCCACCCCGGCCGCCCCGCCGACGCCGACTACACGCGCCGGATGATGTCCAAGGTGGAGGGCATGTCCCTGGTCGCCCTGGAGGAGGGCGCACCCTGGAACTGGCACACCTTCGGCGAGTACCTCGACGCCCTGGAGGGCCGCATCGCGGTCAACGCGGGCTTCATGGTCGGCCATTGCGCCCTGCGGCGGTACGTGATGGGCCCGGACGCCATCGGCGGACAGCCGACCCCCGCCCAACTCGACGCGATGCTGGCCCTGTTCCACGAGGCGATGGACGCGGGCGCCTGGGGCTTCTCCACCACCCAGTCGACCACCCACTCGGACGGCGACGGCCGGCCGGTGGCCTCCCGCCACGCGCTCCCCGACGAACTCATCGCCCTGGCAAAGGCGGTGGGCGAGCACGAGGGCACCCAGATCGAGGCGATCGTCGCCGGCTGCCTCGACCAGTTCAGCGACGCGGAGATCGACCTGCTCGTCGAGATGAGCGCCGCCGCGGGCCGCCCGCTGAACTGGAACGTCCTCACCGTCGACGCCCAGGTCCCCGAGCGCGTCCCCCGCCAGCTGACCGCGAGCGAGCGCGCCCGCAAGGCCGGTGGCCGGGTCGTCGCGCTCACCATGCCGATCCTCACGCCGATGAACATGTCGCTCGGCACGTTCTGCGCGCTGAACCTGATCCCCGGATGGGGCGAGATCCTCGGCCTGCCCGTCCCCGAGCGGATCAGCCGGCTCCGCGACCCCGCCGTGCGCGCCGAGATGCTGCGGCGGGCCCGGTCGAAGGAGGCGGGCGTCTTCCGGCGGCTGGCCACCTTCGACCGGTACGTCATCGGCGACACCTACAGCGCCGCCAACACCGGCCTGACCGGCCGCGTCGTCGGTGACATCGCGGCCGAGCGCGGCCAGGACCCGTTCCACTGCCTGGTCGAGATCTGCGCCGCCGACGACCTCCGCACGGTCCTGTGGCCCATGCCCACCGACAACGACCCGGCGTCCTGGGCACTGCGCGCCGAGACCTGGCAGCACGACGACGTCCTGCTCGGCGGCTCCGACGCCGGCGCCCACCTGGACCGCATGTGCGGGGCGCCGTACACCACCCGCTTCCTCGGCGACTGCCTGCGCGGCCGGAGGCTGGTGGGCCTGGAACAGGCGGTGAAGATGCTCACCGACGACCCGGCCCGCCTCTTCGGCCTGCGCGAACGCGGCCGCGTCCAGGAGGGCTGGCACGCCGACCTGGTCCTCTTCGACCCCGAACGCATCGACGCGGGCAAGGCCACCCTGCTGCACGACCTGCCCGGCGACAGCCCCCGCCTGGACTCCAAGGCGCTCGGGGTGCGCGCGGTGTGGGTCAACGGCGTCGCCGCGATCCGCGACGACACGGTCACCGGCGCGGTGCCCGGCCGGGTGCTGCGCTCGGGCCGGGACACGGCCACGGTGAGCACCAGGTGACCCCCGGCCGGCTCCACGGCACCGGCGCCCAGCGGCTGTTCGTCGGCGGCGAGTGGGTGGAACCCGACGGCGGGCACTACGACGTCGTCGACCCGGCGACCGAGCGGCCCGTCGCCCCCGCCCCGGAGGCCTCGCGGGAGCAGGTGCACGCCGCCTGCGCCGCCGCCCGCGAGGCACTGGGCCCCTGGTCGCGCACCCGCCCGGCGGAACGGGCCGCGGTGCTGGCACGGGCGGCCGGGATCATCCGGGACCGGGCCGCCGCGTACACGGACCTGGCGGTCGCGGAGACCGGCGCGACGACGGCGACGGCACGCGGGATGCAGGTGGGGGTGGCGGCGGCCCGCTTCCGCCGCTACGCCCGCGTGGAACCGTCCGAGTGGCCCGTCGAGCCCCAGGTCAACGAGGCGGGCCCGATGGGCCGGGCCGGTGTCTTCGGCGCGGTCGCCGTACGGCAGCCGGTCGGGGTGGTCGCCTGCGTCACCTCGTACAACAACCCGTGGGCCAACCCGGCGGGCAAGGTCGCCCCGGCGCTCGCGATGGGCAACACGGTGGTCGTCAAACCGGCCCCGCAGGACCCCCTGTCGGTCTACCGGATGGCGGAGGCGCTGGAGGCGGCGGGCGTCCCGCGCGGCGTGGTGAACGTCGTCTCGGGGCGCGCGACGGCGGTCGGCGAGGCCGTGGTGGCGTCACCGGACGTGGACATGGTGAGCTTCACCGGTTCCACGGCGGTCGGCCGGCGGATCGCCGAGGTGTGCGGCCGGGACATGAAACGCCAGCTGATGGAGCTGGGCGGCAAGGGCGCGGCGCTCGTCCTCGACGACGCGGACCTCGCCTCGGCGGTGGCGGGGATCGGCACGACGTTCTCGTTCTACAGCGGCCAGATCTGCACCGCGCCGACCCGGGTCCTGGCCGCGCGGGCCGTGTACGACCGGCTGGTGGAGGGCCTGGCGGCGTACGTGCGGCGGCTGACGGTGGGCGACCCCAGGGCCAGGGACACGGTCGTCGGCCCGCTGATCTCGGCGGCACACCGCGACCGGGTCGAGTCGTACGTCGAACTGGGCCGCAAGGAAGGCGCGGTGGTCGTCGCGGGCGGTGAACGGCCTCCGTACGAGAAGGGGTTCTACGTCGCCCCGGCCCTGCTCGCCGACTGCACCAACGACATGCGGGTCGCCCGGGAGGAGATCTTCGGCCCGGTGGTCGTGGTGATCCCGGTCGACGACGAGGAGGAGGCGGTGACCCTCGCCAACGACTCGGAGTACGGCCTGATCGACTACGTGTGGTCCGGTGACGTGGCGAGGGCGTTCCGGGTGGCCCGGCGGCTGCGGGCGGGCGGCGTCGGGATCAACACCGTCGGCCGCAACATGGAGGCGCCGTTCGGGGGGTTCAGACGGAGCGGGGTGGGCCGGGACGTGGGGTCGTACGCCCTGCACGCCTACAGCGAGGTCCAGTCACTCGTCTGGCCGGGCTGATCCCGGGACGTCCGGGTGGGGCGCGCGGACGAGATCCACCCGGACGGTCAGCAGCTCCGCGCCCATCGCCCGGACGGTGGCGCTGTTGCCGCGGGGCAGACTGCGCAGCCGCTCGCGCGGGTCGTCGTCCGGCAGCGGGTGCGCGGTCCCGCTGTGCCAGTGCCCGTGGACCCGGATCCGTACGTTCGGGTCGGCGCGGATGTTCTTGACGTACTGCGACCGCTCCCCGAACTCCGAGACCAGCCAGAACGTGTCCCCGACGAGCTGCCCGCCGACCGGCGTCCGGCGCGGCAGCCCGGACGTGCGGCCGGTGGTCTCCAGCAGGGTCTGGAGGGGCATGCGCCGCGTCAGCGGATTGATGACGTGCCGCTGGAGGGTGGTGACGGCGCGGTGCTTGACGTCGGCGAAGGGGGCCATGCCTCCAGCCTCCTGCGCACCGGGGCCGGAGGCAACGGCTCCCGGGTGACGCCGGTCATCGGCGCCCGGACGGGTCACCCGTGCCCTGGCCCGTCGCCGGTACCGGAGCCGGTCAGCGATGTCCGAGGAAGACCGGATTGGTGAACGCGGCCATCGTCCCCGGCACCGGCCCCGCGGCCGTCTCGTGCCGCAGCTCGGCGCGCACGTAGGCGGCGTAGGACGGGGTGGTGTGCCACTCCAGCACCCCGGACCCGGCGACGGGCAGCGGATCGCCGGTGACGAGGACGCCCTGGTCGGTGACGAGCCGGATGCTGCACCGCGGCGCCCCGGACGCCTCGACCCGCAACGTCACCGGGGTGTCGGCCCCCACCTCGAGCCGCTCCCCGATCCCGGCCCGCAGCCCGCGCCCGCCGGCGGCGGTGAAGGCGACGGAGACGGTCTTCGACTCGGCGACGTAGCAGCGACCGGCCCGGATCCCCGCCTGGACGGCCTCCCGGGAGAGCTCCTCGGCGAGGACGACGGTCTGGGGCAGCCCGACGGCGTCCGGGGCGCGGTGCGCGTCGCTGCCGCCCATCGCGGGCAGCCACGCCCGCCTCTCGTCGACGGAGGCGACGAGCCGCGCGTCCCAGGCGGCCAGCGCCACCTCGTCGTCGGGCGTCCACGGCCCGTTCCACACCTCCACGGCGTCCGCGTCGCCGAACCCGAACTTCCAGGAGCAGCCGATGCAGGTGGCGTGCGGATGGGCCGGTACGACGAGACCGCCGGCGGCGCGGATCCGGCGGGCGAAGCGCCCGAAGCGGTTGTCGCGGGCACGGTAGCGCCAGTCGACGAAGGTGCCGGGCTCGGTGCCCAGGGCGACGACGTGACCGTTGCGGGTGGTGACCTCCTCGCCGAGCATGACCAGCAGATCGTCCCCGGCGGCGTCGGCCCAGTGGGCGTGGGAGGAATGGGTGTTGTGGTCGGAGGAGTTGATGAAGTCCAGCCCGGCGCCGCGCGCGAGGGCGGCGATCTCGGCGGGGGTGCGGCGGCCGTCGGAGTACCAGGAGTGCAGATGGCAGTCGCCCCGGTACCAGTCCCGTCCGCGCCCCCTGGCCCGCTCGGGCGGATACACGGGGGGCGTGACCGTACCGGGCTCCCCGTAGGCGAGGGTGACGGTGATCTCGTAGTCGAGTCCCTGCGGGGCGACGGTGTAGGGGCCGAGGGCGATGTGCCAGGTGCCCTGTCCGACCGGCCCGGGGAGATAGCCGGGCGTGGCGTCGTCGGCCCGGACGAAGAACTCGGCCCGCGCCCCGCCGGACCACCCCCGGAACCCCTTCCCGCCCAGTTCCGTACCGCGCTCGTCGAAGATCCCGATGTCCAGGGCGTTGCCGGGGGTCCCGGCGGGCACGGGCGGCTTGGCGTAGGTGTAGGCGACCCTGATCTCCCGTACCCCGGACGGCACTTCGACGGGGACGTACACGAAGTCGGGTGCCCCGGGAGGAAGGGTGCCGCGCACCGTCCGCGTCTCCGTCTCCGTCCGCATCCCCGGCTCCCTTCCCGTCGCGGTCCCGCTTCCGTTTCCGGTTTCCGTCGCCTGTCCGTCGCCGGAGGCCCGCGCCCCGCCCGCGAAGCTGACACTTCCCAACGTAAGCGCGGCGGCGGCGCCCGTCACGAACAGACCGCGCCTGCCGAGCGTGCCGTGCCCGTGCTCGTCCTCGCCCATGCTGCCGCTCCCCGAGGGTTGTGAGTGATGGCCGCAACTCTGCCGCCGCAGCATGAACTGCCGTACACCTGAGGGGAATCCGGGGCTTGCGGCATCCGGACGCCTCGGGGTGCGAAAGCGTCCGGCGAGCCGGACCGGCCGACCGGGGACCCCGTTCGGCAGTAACGTGGGGTGATGCCGACACCGATGGTCTCGTCCCCTGAGCTGCTGTCCGCCGTGTTCCCGTGGAGCCGGCACCTGTCGGAGGAGGAGACACGGCAGTTCATGGCCGACCTCGTCGACGCCGTGTCCGACGCCGCCGAACGGGACGTCCAGGCCGACGTCCACCGGGTCGTCACCGAGTGGCGGGCGACGGCACGCACGGTCGCGGACCCCGGGCAGCCGCGGCAGGCGACACGCCGACCGGCCGACGCGGACCGCGCCGGGGACCGCGCCGGGGCGGCCGTTCCGGGAGAGAAGGGTGTAGAGGGCAGCGAGTGACCCATTCGGTGCCTCCGTGCCGGTCTGTGCCGATCACCTCGAACGTATGCTCAGGGAATGACGACTTCCGCGACCCCCGGAACCGGCCCCACCGAGAACTCCATGCGTCGCGCCCTCAAACGAGCCCGGGACGGCGTCGCCCTCGACGTCTCCGAGGCCGCCGTGCTGCTCCAGGCGCGCGGCGCGGACCTGGAGGACCTCGCCGCCTCCGCCGCCCGCGTGCGCGACGCGGGCCTCGCGGCGGCGGGCCGCCCCGGCGTCATCACGTACTCGAAGAGCGTCTTCATCCCCCTCACCCGCCTCTGCCGCGACAAGTGCCACTACTGCACCTTCGTCACCGTCCCCGGCAGGCTGCGCCGCGACGGGCACGGCATGTTCATGTCGCCGGACGAGGTGCTGGACATCGCCCGCAAGGGTGCCGCCCTCGGCTGCAAGGAAGCCCTGATCACCCTCGGCGACAAGCCCGAGGACCGCTGGCCGGAGGCGCGCGAGTGGCTCGACGCGCACGGCTACGACGACACGATCGCGTACGTCCGCGCCGTCTCGGTCCGCATCCTGGAGGAGACCGGCCTGCTGCCCCACCTCAACCCGGGCGTCCTGACCTGGACCGACTTCCAGCGCCTCAAGCCGGTCGCCCCCTCCATGGGCATGATGCTGGAGACGACCGCGACCCGTCTGTGGTCCGAGCCCGGCGGCCCGCACCACGGCTCCCCGGACAAGGAACCCGCCGTACGGCTGCGCGTACTGGAGGACGCGGGCCGCTCCTCCGTGCCCTTCACCTCCGGCATCCTGATCGGCATCGGCGAGACGTACGACGAGCGCGCCGAGTCCCTGTTCGCGCTGCGCCGTGTCGCCCGCGCGCACCACGGCATCCAGGAACTGATCATCCAGAACTTCCGCGCCAAGCCCGGCACGGCGATGCACGGGATGCCGGACGCCGAACTCGACGACCTGGTCGCCACGGTGGCCGTGGCCCGGCACATCATGGGCCCCGCCGCCTGCCTCCAGGCACCCCCCAACCTGGTCGACGCCGAGTACGGCCGGCTGATCCGCGCCGGCATCGACGACTGGGGCGGGGTGTCCCCGCTGACCATCGACCACGTCAACCCGGAACGCCCGTGGCCCCGGATCGACGAACTGGCCGCCCACTCCGCGGCCGAGGGCTTCGCACTGCGCGAACGGCTCTGCGTGTACCCGGAGTTCGTACGCCGTGGTGAGCCCTGGCTGGACCCGAGGCTGCTGCCGCACGTGACGGCCCTGGCGGACCCGGAGTCGGGCCTGGCCCGCCCGGACGTCCTCCCGGCGGGCCTGCCCTGGCAGGAACCGGAGGAGTCCTTCACGACGACGGCGGCGACCGGCCGCACCGACCTCCACACCACCATCGACACCACGGGCCGCACCACCGACCGCCGCGCCGACTTCGACGAGGTCTACGGCGACTGGGACGCCCTGCGCGAGGCGGCGGCGCCCGGCATGGCACCGGAGCGCGTGGACGCGGACGTGCGCCACGCCCTGACCACGGCGGCCGACGACCCGACGAGACTCACCGACGCCCAGGCGCTGGCCCTGCTGCACGCGGACGGTCCGGCCCTCGACGCCCTCTGCCGCATCGCCGACGACGTCCGCAGGTCGGCGGTCGGCGACACCGTCACCTACATCGTCACCCGCAACATCAACTTCACCAACGTCTGCTACACCGGCTGCCGTTTCTGCGCCTTCGCCCAGCGCCGCACGGACGCGGACGCGTACACGCTCTCCCTGGAACAGGTCGCGGAGCGCGCCCAACAGGCCTGGGACGTCGGCGCGGTGGAGGTCTGCATGCAGGGCGGCATCCACCCCGACCTGCCCGGCACCGCGTACTTCGACATCGCGCGGGCGGTGAAGGAGCGCGTCCCCGGGATGCACGTGCACGCGTTCTCCCCGATGGAGGTGGTGAACGGCGCCGCCCGCACCGGCCTGTCCGTCCGCGACTGGCTGACGCGGGCCAAGGAGGCGGGCCTGGACACCATCCCCGGCACGGCGGCGGAGATCCTGGACGACGAGGTCCGCTGGATCCTCACCAAGGGCAAACTCCCCACCTCCACCTGGGTCGAGGTGATCACCACGGCGCACGAACTGGGCATCCGCTCCAGCTCGACGATGATGTACGGCCACGTCGACCAGCCCCGCCACTGGCTGGCCCACCTTCGCCTCCTCGCCCGCATCCAGCAGCAGACCGGCGGCTTCACGGAGTTCGTCACCCTCCCCTTCATCCACACCAACGCCCCGGTCTACCTGGCCGGCATCTCCCGTCCCGGCCCGACCTCCCGCGACAACCGCGCGGTCACGGCGATGTCCCGCCTCCTCCTCCACCCCCACATCCCCAACATCCAGACCAGCTGGGTCAAACTGGGCGTGGAGGGTGCCGCGGAGATGCTCCGCTCCGGCGCCAACGACGTAGGCGGCACCCTGATGGAGGAGACGATCTCGAGGATGGCGGGCTCCTCGTACGGCTCGTACAAATCCGTCCGCGACCTGATCGCCATCGCCGACTCGATCTCCCGCCCGACCCGCCCCCGCACCACCCTCTACGCCGAGGTCCCCGAGGAACGACGGCGCGCGGCCCGGTCCTCGGACGGCCACCTACCGGCCCTGCTGCCGGTGCTGGACTGAGAGCCCCCGCGCGCCCAGTACGATGATCCGACCCCACTTGTATGAGGGGGCTTGACTCGCGGAGGAGATACGTTCCCGTGCCTATTCCCTCGTGGGCCTGGGTCAGCGGGCTGACCGCGGGGGCCACGGCCGCGGTGGTCGTCCTGGCCGTTCAGGCCAACCACGGGCCGCACCCCACGGCGTCGGCATCGGACGCCCGCCCCAGCGCCTCCGCCACGGCGAGCGCCCACCCGTCGGCGACCCCGAAACCGGCCGAGGCCCCGGCGGTCCCGGCCGCGTCCGGCACCGGCCGCCGGATCGTCTACGCGCTGGGCCAGAAGCGGGTGTGGCTGATCGACGCGAGCGACAAGGCGACGCGCACGTTCACCGTCTGGCCGGGAACGGTCGACCCGGACCCGGGCACCTACTCCATATCGAACCGGGTGGAGGCCACGACGGGCTCCGACGGTGTGCAGATCGAGCACATCATGTACTTCGCGGCGAAGTCCGGCCTCTCGGTCGCCTTCTCCAACGCGGTCGACGGCTCGTCCCCGCCCCCCGCGGCCGCCGGCAAGCAGACCAGCGGCATCCGCATGCACAAGCCCGACGGCACGGCCCTGTGGACCTTCGGCACGGCGACCACGAAGGTGACGGTCGTCAAGTAACGTCCGTGGACCGGTGACCAAAAGGGATTACTTGCGGTCGCCCATGGCCGCTTCCGCCCTTTTCCGGGTGCATCACGCATATCGAATCGGTCCCTGAAACGGTCGTTCACGGTCGTTTACAGTGCTGGGGGACGGAAAAGACGTGGCGTGAGGGTGGTGGCGTCAGGAGGCCAGGGTGGGTGCGACAGCCGGTGCCGTCTGGGGGCGCGCCGAGCAGCAGGACTTCCGCAGCCGGGTGCGCGGCACCCTCCTCGGCGCCGCCGTCGGTGACGCGCTCGGCGCACCCGTCGACCGGCTCGGGGTACCGCAGATCCGCGAGGCGTTCGGCGTCGACGGGATCGTCGACCTCGCCCCCGCCCACGGCCGGCGCGGCGCCGTCACGCACCTCACGCAGCTCGCCCTCTTCACCGTCGACGGGCTGATACGCGCCCAGGTCCGCCGCGACACCGGCGCCTGGCATCCGCCGACCGATCTGCACCGGGCGTACCTCCGCTGGGCCGTCACCCAGCGCGACTGGGGCCCCGACGAACGCCGCGCCGGGGACGGCTGGCTGGCCAGGGAGGAATGGCTGTACGTCCGCCGCGGTCCCACCCGCGCCCTCCTCCTCGGCTTCGGCGACGAGAAGATGGGCACCTTCGAGAACCCGAAGGACCCGGCCGGGGCGGGGCCGGAGGCGGCGGCCAGGTCGGCGCCGTTCGGGCTGCTGGTGGGCTGGGAGCCGCAGCTCGTCGTGCAACTGGCCGCCGAGTGCGCCGTGCAGAGCCATGGGCACCCCGTCGGCTACCTGGCGGCGGGCGCGTACGCCGTCATCGTGCACTCCCTCGCCCGCGGCGACGGACTCGACGGCGCCGTGCAGCGCACCCTCGCCCTGCTCGCCGTACGGCCCGGGCACCAGCCCGTCTCCGAGGCACTCCAGTACGCGCTCGGGGCGGTGCGGCAGGGCATGCCCACGCCCGCCCGGGTCGAGGCGCTGAGCGGGGAGGGCACGGCGGAAGGGGCGCTGTCGGCCGCGGTGTACTGCGCGCTGGTCGGGGAGGACATGCGGCACGGGCTCTGCCTCGCCGTGAACCAGGGCGGGCCCTCCGGCGTGGTCGGCGCCCTCACCGGCGGGCTGCTCGGTGCCCTGTACGGCGAGACGGCCCTTCCGCCGGCCTGGCTGGCCGAGCTGGAGGGCCGCCCCACGATCCTGGAACTCGCCGACGACTTCGCGATGGAGATGACCCAGGGCCCGGCCCTCCACAACCCGGCCGGTGCGGCCCCGGGCTGGCTCGCCCGGTATCCCAGGGGCTAGCCGGGACGTTCGTGTTCCTGCCGGACACGGAACACCGGACCGCGTCCTAATCCTGTCGGCGCGATATTCACCGGAAATGTCTATCATTCGAACTCATAGACTGCCGTTTGCGCCATTTCCCCTTCATTTATCGGCATCTACCGTTATGGCGAGCGGATCGGTACCGAATGTGACCGTCCAGGAGGGGAAAATCATGCAGATTATCCGATTGGGTGTCGCTGCTGCCGTGGCGTCCGTCGTGCTGGCCGGCGCCGGCACCGCGGCGGTGGTCGCGGCTCCGGCCCACGGAAACACGAACGCCAGGACGGCCGCCGCGCCCGCCGCGGCGCCCAACCGTCTCCGGGACGGCGGTTTCGAGTTGCCCAGAGTGGCACCGAACACCTTCCGGGAGTTCGCGGCCGGTCAGTCCTTCGGCCCGTGGCGCGTCCTGAGCGGCTCCGTGGACCTGATCGGGGCCGGCTTCTGGCAGGCCGCCCAGGGCGCCCAGTCCCTGGACCTCAACGGGAACAACGCGGGGGCGGTCTCGCAGACCTTCGCCACGGTTCCGGGCAAGAGCTACATGGTGACGTACGCGCTGGCCGGCAACACGGACTGCGCGCCGGTGGTGAAGACGGGCAAGGTGCTCATCGACGGGCAGGACTTCCAGGACTTCACCTTCGACACCACCGGCAAGTCCCGCACGAACATGGGCTACGTCTACCGGCAGGTGCCCTTCGCGGCCGTCGGCCGGTCCACGACACTGGCGTTCGCCAGCACCACCCTCGGCAGCGCTTGCGGGCCGGTCGTCGACCGCGTCCTGGTGACGCGGTCGTAGGCGACGCCACGGTGACGTCCCGGCCGCCGCGCCCCTGCCGCGGCTGAGAGACCTCCGCGTCGGCTGACCAGGCGGCACACCTGGTCAGCCGACCGTCGCTCCGACCCCGGCGATCACGCGTCCCGGCGCCCGGGGCTAATCCAGTGAGGCCGCCCCCGCCCGGGTGCCGTTGTGCTCCGGTACGGCGGCGGCCGCTCCGTCGTCGTCCGTGTTGATCTTCTCGAGCACGGCCAGGCGCTCCGGGGTGTCCTCCGGGCGGATCAGGCCGATCAGGGTGTAGAGGACCAGCGAGATCACCATCGGCAGCGCCACCTGGTACTCCAGCTTCACATCAGTGCGCTGTGAGAAGTCCAGGTGGTAGTTGACGAGGAAGAAGGCCAGCAGGCCGCACGCCCAGCTGGTGAGCGCCGCCGTCGGACCCGAGCGGCGGAACGGGCGCAGCAGGCCCAGGATGAACGGGATCGCGATGGGCCCCATGAGCCCCGCCACCCACTTGATGACGACGGTGATGATGTCCTTGAACGTGGGGGAGTTGACCTGTGTCGCCACCGCCATCGAGAAGCCGAGGAAGGCGACGGTCGTGACGCGTCCGGCGATCAGACCGGCCCGGGTGTCCCAGGCCCGCGCCGCCCGCGACAGCACCGGCGCCACGTCACGGGTGAACACGGCGGCGATGGCGTTGGCGTCGGACGAGCACATCGCCATCGTGTGGGAGAAGAAGCCGACCACCACCAGGCCCAGCAGGCCGTGGGGGAGGAGCTGTTCGGTCATCAGGCCGTAGGCGTCGGAGCCGTCCGGCTTCTGCGCGGTGACCAGCAGCGGCGACAGCCACATGGGGATGAAGAGGATCACCGGCCAGACGAACCACAGGCCGGCGGACAGCATCGCCGAACGGGTGGCCTTCTGCGCGCTGCCCGTCGCCATGTAGCGCTGCGCCTGGTTCCACATGCCGCCGTTGTACTCGAACAGCTTGATGAACAGGTACGCGATGAAGAACACGGTGAGGTACGGGCCCGCGAAACCGTTGCCGTGGCCGTCGAGTTTCGGGGAGTCCAGCGCCTTCGACAGACCGCCCTGCTGGGAGATCTTGTGCAGCGCGATCACCAGCATGGTCAGGCCCGCGAGCAACTGGATCACGAACTGGCCCAGTTCGGTCAGCGCGTCGGCCCACAGACCGCCGATCGTGCAGTAGACCGCCGTGATGCTCCCGGTGATGAGGATGCCCTGGGTGAGGGTCACTCCCGTGAACACGCTCAACAGGGTCGCGATCGCGGCCCACTTGGCGCCCACGTCCACGATCTTCAGCAGGATGCCGGACCAGGCGAGTGCCTGCTGCGTCGGTACGTTGTAGCGGTCCTTCAGATATTCCAGGGGCGAGGCCACGTGCAGCCGTGAGCGCAGCCGGTTCAGGCGGGGCGCGAACGCCCGCGAGCCGATGGCCACGCCGATCGCGATGGGCAGCGCCCAGGTGACGTACGAGGTCACGCCGTACGTGTACGCGATGCCGGCGTACCCGGTGAACATCACCGCGCTGTAGCCCGACATGTGGTGGGAGATGCCCGACAGCCACCACGGCATCTTGCCGCCCGCGGTGAAGAAGTCGCTGACGTCGTCGACGCGCTTGTGGGACCAGACACCGATCGCCGTCATCACGCCGAAGTACGCGACCAGGACGGCCCAGTCGAGACCGTTCATGTGCCCCCTTCCAGGGTCCGCCTTGTGAACTCCACTCAGCTGGCTGGCACTTCGCAGATGAGGGACGAGGGCGCAGATGAGCGCGGCAGGACGCGAAGTGCCCGCTCATCGTGGGTTCGGTCGCGTGGACACGACAAGGAAGCGGAAGGTCAAGAGCAGGCAAATTCGTTCGCCTTGCTGACCTTGATTTATATATATGAACGTCGCCGGGTGGCTGGAACACATCCCCGCCGACGTGGGCTCACCGCATCAGCTCCCCCGCGTTGACGAGCAGCGACTGGCCCGTGATCGCCCGCGCCCGGTCCGAGCAGAGGAACACCGCCGCGTCCGCCACGTCCCCGTCCGTCGCCAGTTCCGGCAGCGCGGCCCGGTCCGTGAGGCGCCGCAGCACCTCCGCTTCCGGTACCCCCTCCGTGTGCGCGGTGAACCGCACGTACGCCTCCACCGGCGGCCCCCACATCCACCCCGGCAGCACGGTGTTGACCCGGATCCGGTGCGGCCCGAGTTCCCGCGCCAGCGAGTACATCACGCTGGTCAGCGCCCCCTTCGACGCCGCGTAGGCCGCCTGCCGCACCTGCGAGGGCGCCGCGACGGCCGACTGCGTCCCGATGAACACCACCGCCCCGCCGCCCGCCTCCCGCAGCGACGGAAGGCACGCCCGCGTCATCCGCAGCGAGCCCAGCAGGTTCACGTCGATGACCGACTGCCACGTCGTGAAGTCGGCGTCCTCCACACCGCCGAAGTACGAGTCCCAGGCCGCCACATGCACCACCGCGTCGATCCGGCCGAACCTCTCCCGGGCCACCGCGGCCAGCGCCTCGCAGCGCGCCTCGTCGGTGATGTCGGTGGCCAGATACGCCGTCCGTGTCCCGTCCGGATCGACGTCCGCCGCGGTCTTCGCCAGGTTCGCCTCCGTCCGCGCCCCGAGCACCGCGCGGCCTCCGTCCCGTACGACGGCCGCAGCCACCCGGTGCCCCAGCCCGGCCCCGACTCCCGACACGACGACGGTCTTCCCGGTGAGCAGTGACATCGCAACCCTCCGCAGGATCCGGCCCCTTGACGCGCCCCGCCTCTGGCGGTCCGCCTGACGGACCGTCAGAGTAGGTGCCCCTGAGGAGGGACGGAAGAGCGAGCGAAGGGAACGGGAGACCGCGCATGAGCGACGACGAGACCCACAGCCGCACCTACGCCGACCTGGCGGCCGTAGGCCCCTACGGGGTACGCCCCGGCCACGCCCTGATCACCATGGTCGAGCCCCATCCCGGCCACGAGTACGCCTACAACCGCTGGTACGAGGACGACCACTACTACGCGGGCGCCATGGCCATGCCCTGGATGTTCGCCGGCCGCCGCTGGGTCGCCACCCGGGACCTCCAGCTCCTGCGCCACCCCGAGAAGTCCGCCGTGGCCCGGCCCGTCACCGCCGGCTGCTACCTCTCCACGTACTGGATCACCGAGGGCCGCTACGACGACCACATGCGCTGGACCGTCGCCATCAACAAGCGCCTCAACCGCGACGCCCGCGTCCACCACGCCCGCACCCACGTCTTCACGGCGTTCCACGACCATGAGGTCACCGTCTACCGCGACGGAGCGGCCGGACCCCGCGACATCCACGCCCTCGACCACCCCTACGCCGGACTCGTCCTGGAAGTGATCGACACCGAGTCGGCGGAGCAGTGCGCCGAACTCGCGGAGTGGCTGCGCGCCCGGCACCTGCCGAGGCGCCTCACCGGGTCACCGGCCGCCCTGGTGACCGTCTTCCGGCCCACCCCGCTGCCCGGTGACCGGATGACGTACGTCAAGCAGGTCGAGGGCGTCGGAACCCGGCTGACCCTGCTGTGGTTCCTGGAGACGGATCCCCGGGACGCCTGGGGCGAGCACTTCGCGGACCTGGACACGGCGGTGGCGGCTTCGGGCCTGGGCGACGTGCAGCTCGTCGCACCGTTCATCCCCACGGTGCCCGGCACGGACCAGTACGTGGACCAGTTGCGATGAGCCCTCCGGCACCGCGTCACGCGTGCCGCGGTCTCCCACCGGAGGGACGCGGACGGTAGCCGAACTCCTAGGCACCGTTAGCCTGTCGGTATGCCAGAGCGTGTCGTACCCGGTCGCCCGGACGGCCTGATCACCCTGGGTGCCGCGGACGCGCTGTGGGTCGATCTGACGGCCGGCAGCGCTGTGCCGACGGCTTTCGGGGCGTTCACCCGCTCTCCCGCCCGCGCCCGGGCGGGATACGTCCTGCTGGGCGGCCGTGCGGTGACGACGGTGAGGGCGAGCGGCGGTCGGTGGAGTGTCTCGGTGGGCGAGGTGCGCCGGGCGGCCGCCGAGCTGAACGCGGTGGGGACGGACCCCCAGGACCTGGTCCGCATCGGTCCGTTTCACGGGGCGCCGTGGCAGGAGGCCGACGAGGAGACGGTGCTGTGCTGGCGCCGTCGTATCGCGGGGGGACTGTGGGAGCCGGGCCGCCCGCAGCGGGCAGCACGACGTGACCTCGACCGGCCGTACCACCTGGCGGGGATCGACTGGCGGCAGATGCTCGTGGAGCGGACCCGCGACGGGACGCAGCGGACGTGGTGGCTGCCGCGCGCCGTGGTCAGGCTGCTCGACGCGGCCGAACACGCCGAAGCGCAGTGGCTGCAAGCCTCGCAGACCCACCAGGCAGGCGCAGCCGTCACCGGGCCGCCCTCCCACCCCCGGCGGGCAGCCCGAGACGCCGGCGGTCGGCAGGCGACGGACCCCGAAGGCCCTGCCGCCTCACTTCGCCCGTACAACGGAGAGCTGAAAGGGCAGCTGTACTCGGTGCTCAGCAGGAAGCCCGGTACCTCCCGCGGCGTGGCCGGGTGGGCGTGCGCCGTCTGCCGCACCGCGCCCGCCGCCGTGCTCGACCACTGCCACGAACACGGCTACGTCCGCGCCCCCGTCTGCCAGTCCTGCAACACACTGGAACGCCCCGACCACCTGTACAGCAACGACATCCGCGTGGCGAACCGCTACACACGCCTCTTCCACACCGACACCGACGACTGGCTCCGTCACTGGCACCGCTGCCCCGGCTGCCGCGCACGCACCACGCTGCCCCTGCCGCACCTCGCCGCATGGACCGCCCACACAGCCTGCCGCTCACTGCGCCCGACCCACCGCGCCCCGCGCGGACGCACGCCCTGCGGTGTCCTGCGGGTGTCCTGGACGGGCAGCCAGAACACACCCCGTTCCTGCCTGCTCACCGTCACCGTCGACTGCTGCCCCTCCGGCGAGCACCGCCTCCTGGCCCAGGTCCCCTACCGCGAAGCCGTCGAGCGGTTCCGCGTCTGGTTGGCCGAGACGGCCCCCGCCGTGGCCGCCGCAGCCGGCCCTGACCGTCTGGACGGCCTTCCCACCGAGCCCCGTCCGGTCGTCGCGGACACCAGCGGCGAGGGCCTGGCACTGTTCTGAGCAGACACCGGGAGGTTCGACGCCCAACGTCACCCGGCAGCCGCCGATCCACGACACGGACATCCCGCACAGGTGTCGCCTACCGCTGCTCCTGTCCGTCCTCGGGCGGCTTCGCGGTCTGGCGGGACTGGTCGCGCCGGGCGATGAGGGCCCGTACGTCGACACGCCCCGACGGCGGGGCCTGGGGCGGCCGGATGCCGGCCTCGTCGAGTTCCCGCTCGGTGGTACGCGGATCGGCGCCGCTCAGGGCCGCGACGGCCCGCACCCCGATGCGGCCGGCCCGATAGGCATCGACGGCGCGCTCCATGATCCGGCGCGGCGGACGCACGCGTGCCGCGGTCTCGCACTCCACGACGTACTGGGGGCCCCAGCCGTAGGTCCACGCCAGCTCCCGGCCGGTCGGTCCCTGCATCCTCCTGGCCTCGGCTTCGGTCAGCAGTCCCAGCTCCTTGCACTGGATGAACATCACGGGGAGGCTCACACCGTAGTGCCGGGCCGCCATGGCGCACTCCCGGAGCCCGGGTTCGGTGACGGAGAGGCAGTCCATCCAGCGGCGCACTCCCTCCGATGGGGCCAGCAGATGCCGGGCGAAGGCGTCGCACCGCTTCTCGGCCGGTGTCCGCCTGCCGTCCAGCCGGTGTGCGGCCACACCGTCCTGGAGCAGCACATGCCCCAGCTCATGTGCCAGCGAGAAGCGCTGCCGCTCGGGCACGTCAGCCGCGTTGACGACGGAGATCGTCACGTCACGCTCGGGGTCGATCGCCGTGAACCCTGACACGCCCTGAGGGAGCGTGAGCGCGGCCGTGTCCAGGCCGATCGCCGACTCCACGAGCTCGGCAAGGTCGGGAACAGGAACGAGCCCGAGTCCGAGGCGTTCACGAAGCTCCGCCGCCAGGTCCCGGCCCTCGCGCTCGGCATCGACTATCTGCACGAGGGTTCGCTTCAGCCAGGCCGCCCGCCGACGACCGGCCTGGTGTCCGTCCGGTACGAACCGATCGAGGCGGTCGTCGAGCGCCAGGATTTCGCCGACCAGTCCCTCGGCCCGCCTCAGCTCCTCCTCACTGCCGTGCGAAGCCCGCGCCGCCACCTGCATGCGCCGCCGCACCGGATCGCCCTTGGTCAGCAGCGTAAGCGGGATGTCCATGGCCGCCGCGATCCGGTCGAGCTCGGCCAGCGTCAGAGCCGCCCGTTCCCCTGTCTCGATCCTCGCCAGTGTCGGCTGGCTCAGCTCCGCACGGACGGCCAGCTCCCGCTGACTCAGGCCCGCCCGGCCCCGCTCCCGCGCGACCCTTTCGCCGATCTCCTTCAGATGCATGCCCCACACCTCCGTCCTGAATCAACGATACCCACTTGATTCAGGAAGTGGGCGCGGCGGGTGGGATTCGTGTCGGAGGTCTGAACGGCTCACGGGGGTGGCGCTCGCAGGGAACACTCCGTGGTCCATGAAGTGACCCTGGTCAGCCGGTGTGACGGTCATGGACCTGCCCTTCGGGGGTGTCGTCGCCGTGCTGTGCGGTGCAACCCGCCCCGGTTGCCCGACCTGTCCGTGGCCGGGGAGTCGGGGCGGGAGTCCGGGAGTGTCACGAGGCGTGATGTGCCTGGCGGGCAGGTGCTGTCCACGGGACGTCCGCAGGAGCCCTTACCGCTCGCGTGGGCCGTGACTGGTCCGGCAGCGCGGGCAGCGGCACGGGGGCCACCCGGGGGACGCCTGCGGGAGCACGGCCGTGCCGGGGGCGTACGCGGTCGGCTCCGCCACGCCGACCCGGCGCCCGTCTCCGTCGAGGCGGTAGGCGCTGATGGTCAGGCGGGAAGCGCCCGGTCGGGGAGGCGTTCCGGCTTTCACCGCTCAGCCCCCGGTGCGTCGCCGCAGCGGGACGCGGGCGGCAGCGACAGCACGTCCGGTACGTGCGGGAAGTGCGGGGCGCAGTCCCGGCATGCGTACACGGTGAAGCCGGGGCCGGAGCCTTGGTGCACCACCGAGACGACGACTGGCGCATCGGTGATTGCACAGCAGCGGACGCACATGCGCACCGGCATACGCGTCCCACCCGGGACGGTCCCAGGGCGCTCGTCCTGCTCACTCGGCCCAGTCATCCGGCCACCACCTCGGCGCCCACCGCACGCGGGTCGAGGTCGATACCGAAGCCCGTCGCGAGAACCATGGCGACACGGCGCCGCCGTTGCCGGGCCCGCTCGCACCCCGGCTCGGCGAGAGGGACATACGGTCGGACCACGGCCGTCGCCTCACCGGGCAACGGTTCTTCGAGACCGTACGGCGACCGCCGCACCGGGGGCCACGGCGCCGCCGCACGGGGCGCCACCGGCACGCGCGCGAGGGTCTGCCCGGCGGGTTGCGTGCCCGTCCTGCGCCTGCCGGTACCGGGCGTGAGCACGCCCAGGACCCACCGCATGAACGCATGGATAATGCTCACTGTCATCAGCTCCTGAGAGGCTGGTGGCCATGCCCCGGGGCCCTGCCAGGTCGCCGGGGTCTTCTGCGCACAGAGTAGACCTAGCTAGCTAGGTTAGCTAGTCGGTATTGGCGAACTCGTCTCGCTCATCTTGATAGGGCCGCCTAGCGTCCAGGGCATGGAATGGGAACCGGACGTACCACGCTGGAAGCAGGTCTACGCGGTCATCGAGGGGCGGATAGAGGACGGGACCTATCCGCCCGGATCACAGCTGCCCGGCGTTCTGGCCATCCAAAGCGAGTTCGGTATCGCTCAGATGACCGCACGACGCGTGTTGACGGAGCTGCGGGCTGCGGGTCTCGCGCAGATGCATCCGGGGGTAGGCACCTTCGTCAGCGAACCCCCCAAGCCCGGGTGACGCGTCTGGACGCCCCCACGGGACAGTCGGCAGGCGAGTTCCTCCACCGCCCGAACGAGGCGAAGAGCGCCGAGGCCGGTGCAGTGATCGAGCCGGCCGACTCGGGTCCGCCGGCTCCTAACCCGCCTTCAGCTCGTCCGGGCACGGGGTGCCGCGGGGCAGTTGGTAGGGGGCCGCCAGTCGGTAGACGCCCGCCTTCGGCGCGAGGAGCATCGTCCACTTGTCGCCCTTGGCGTCCTCCGGGGTCTCCATCAGGCAGCCGTTGACGTTGTCGTACGTCTTCGGTGTGCCCTCCGCCCGGTGCTTGGACGCCTCGGTCTCCTGCGGGGCCTTGAGGCTCTTGCCGTCGGCGTCGACGATGCTCAGCCACGGCGAGTACGGGATCCGGATGAGGATGCGGCCCGCCTTGCTCACCTCGATGGTCATCTCGCCCTGTTCGGCACGGTCCACGACCGCGTCGGGCTCGGCGAGCGGCGCAGGGTCGGTGACCCGGAACAGCTGCCAGTTGGCGTCGCCCCAGACCTGCTTCAGGTACGGCATCCCGCGCTGCACCAGCTCCCGCTCGCGCTCACCCCCGGTGCCGTCCGGCTCGCCCTTCGGCAGCACCACGAAGTGCACCGCCCAGCGCTGCAACCACTCGTGGTAGTTCGCCGAGTTGAGCGTGTCGTCGTAGAAGAGGGGATTGCGTTCCATGTCGGCCTGGCGGTTCCAGCCGCGCGCCAGGTTGACGTACGGGGCGAGCGCGGACGCCTCGCGGTGCGAGCGGGCCGGGACCACCTCGACCCGGCCCTTCTCGGCGCCGGCCTTCTGCAACTCGTTGACCAGCGGTGCCAGCTCCCGCGCCCAGGACGCCGCCGGGGTGGTGTGCACGATGTCGTCGACCGCCTTCACCCCGATCCACGTCGCGAAGCCGAGGAAGGCCACCACGGTCATCCACCAGGCGCGCGAGCGCCGCGGGTGGAACGGCAGGGCGGCGATCAGCACCACGCCCGCGAACAGCATCGCCAGCCGGGTGATGTTCGAGCCGATCTGCGAGCTGACCAGCCACACCCCGACGACCCCGACGCCGTAGACCGCGGACGTCAGCCGGACCGTCTTCCAGTCCCTGGGGACGAGCGCGAAACAGAAGACGGAGTAGGAGAGCGGCAGGATCACCGAGGCGAAGCTCATCGGCTGGGTGCCGGAGAAGGGGAACAGCCAGGCCGACACGGCCACCACCACCACCGGCGCGATGCCCAGCGCCCATGCCCCCGGGCGGCGCTTCTGCAGGAACAGCGCGACGGCGATCAGACCGACGAACAGTCCCGCCACCGGGGACGCCATGGTGGCGAGCGCGGCGAGCGGCGCCGCGCACAGCGCCTTCGCCCACCGCTTGTGGCGCCAGCGGTGCGGCCAGCAGAACACGGCGGCGACCGCGCCCAGCGCGAACACCGTGCCCAGCCCGAACGTCACCCGCCCGGACGCCGCGTTGCACAGGAACGCGAACACCCCGGCCAGCGCCGCCCACAGCGGTTCCCGCACGGCGCGGCTGCGGATCAGGATCAGCGTGAGCAGCCCCGCCGAGACCGTCCCGGCGATCATCATCGTCGTCCGCACACCGAGGACGGACATCAGATACGGGGACACCACGCTGTACGACACCGGGTGCATGCCGCCGTACCAGGCGAGGTTGTACGCCGAGTCCGGGTGCCGCCCGACGAACTCCGCCCACGCGTCCTGCGCCGCCAGATCGCCGCCACTGTTGGCGAACGTGAAGAACCAGACGATGTGCAGGACGCCGGACAGCGCGGTCATGGCGAGTACGGGGTGGCGCAGGACCCGTTCCCGGAGGGGGCGGAGGGCGGCGCGGACACGGGACCGGAGGTCACCGTCCTCAGCGTCGTGAGAGTGCCCCGTGGGCAGCTTTATTCGTGAGCCGGTGCCTGGGCCCGGTCCGGTGTCGTCGGCGCGTGTCGGCTCCGCAGTGGCCACCTGAAGGCACTCCCGTGTCCCGTCTTCTGTACGTTCCCGGCCCCGTTCCGTCCCGTTCACCGACCGGTGGCCCGCCCCGGTTCGTGACGCTAGCACGCACCCCGCCCGGGAGCGTCCCTGCGGGGCGCCCTCGGCGGGGTGCGTATCCGGCGTACGGAGGCACGCCGGTCGGTGTGTCCGGTAGTGCGCCCGACGGTGCGTCGGACGGTGTGCCCGGTGGTGCGTCAGGCGACGCGGGTCAGCTTGGCGCCGAAGCCGGGCTCGGTCAGGTCCTTCTCCAACGCCACCGGCACCTGGACGCCACCGCTGCCGCCGTCCCCGACGGTCAGCGTGCCGACCTTGGTGCCCGCCTTCGCGGTGTGCGGCACGGTCTCCGCGTCGAAGGACAGCTTCACCTTCAGCCCGGCCCAGCCGACCGCCGTGACGTCCTTGGTGACGACGACCGGCGTGTGCCCGCCGAGCCGGTCGTCCACGTAGCCGACGACGTCGCCCTTCTTGAGGATCTTCGCCGACGCCAGCTTCTCCTGCGCGCCCAGCATCGCGGTCTTGCTGACGTTGTTGACCGTGTCGATGATCGGCGCCGTGTGCTGCCCGAGGATCGCGCCGACCAGCGTCACCGTCTCACCGCCGACCTCCTTGGTCGCGGCGAACAGCAGGTTGCCGCCGGCCTTGGTGGTGGTGCCGGTCTTGATGCCGATCGCGCCGTTGTAGGGGACGAGACGGTTGTAGTTCTGCCAGACCTGGCCGGACGGGTCCTTCCAGCTGGGCAGCCTGGTGATGTCGGTGAGCGCCGGGATCCGCACCAGCGCGTTGCCCAGCTTCACCTGGTCCTCGGCGGTGGAGACGGTGGTCTCGATCAGCCCGGACGGATCGGTGTACGTCGTGTTCGTCATCCCGAGTTCCTTGGCGGTGGCGTTCATCTTCTTGACGAACGCCGCCTCGGACCCCGCGTCCCAGCGCGCCAGCAGCCGGGCGATGTTGTTCGCGGACGGGATCATGATGGCGGACAGGGCGTCCTTCTCGGTGAGAGTGTCACCTTCCTTGACGGTGTTGAGCGTGGACTCGCCGTCCTTGTCGTAACCGCCCTCCTTCTCCGCCTTCGCGTCCACCTTGATGCCGGGACCGTCCGCACCCGATTTCATCGGGTGGTCCTTCAGCACGATGTACGCCGTCATCGCCTTGGCGACCGACCCGATGGCGACCGGCGTCTGCTTGCCGAAGCTGCTCATCGTGCCGATGCCGTCGACGTCCATCCAGCCCTGGCCCTCGTTCGGCCACGGCAGCGCGGCACGGGCGCCGTCGAACGTGTACGAGTCGTCGGCGGTGAGGGCGAGGGAGGGGCTGGGCAGCGGGCGTACGGCCTGCACGATCGCAAAGGCGATCACCAGCAGGATGACCAGGGGGGTCCAGATCTTGACCCGCCTCAGCAGCGTGCGCAGCGGGCTCGGCGGGGGCGGGGGAGTGTTCGTCAGCTCCGCCAGCAGGTCCAGCGGGGGCTTCGGCGGAAGCGGCTGCTGGGTGGTGCGCTCGGCGGGGGGCGGAACGGCGATCCTGCCGGGTCCGGCGGGCGCGGCGGGTCCGGCAAGTCCGGCGGGCGCGGCGGGCGCGGCGGGTCCGGTGGGGGTCCCTGCCGTGGGCCTGGCCGCGGGCTCGTCGAGGGGCTTGAGCGCGACGAACCTGCTGGTGCGCTCCGGGTCGGCGGCGGGCGGGGCGGGGGGTGCCGGGGGAGTCGCGGACCCCTTGGGCGTCGGAGGCGCCTTGGGGTCCGTGGGGCGGGGCGCCTTGAGCATGGTGGTCGGCTGGTCGACCGGCGGCTTGGGCGGGCGGGGGGCCTTGAAGACGGTGGTGGGGTGGTCCACGGCGGGAGCGGGCGCCGGGGCGGCGGCCGAGGCGGCCGGGGCGGCGGCCGAGGCGGCCGGGGCGGCGGGCCCGGGGGTGTCCTCGGGCTCCGGCTTGTCCCGGGGGTCGGGCTTGCCGTCCGGAGCCGGCTTGTCCTCCGGGTCGCCCTCGTCCTCGGCGGCGTCCGCGTCCTCGGCCTCGGCCTCGGCGGCATCCTTCGGGGCGTCCTCGGGCTCGGCTACGCCCTCGGTTTCCGCCGCCGGCTTGGCGTCCTCGGGTTTGGCGTCCTCGGGTTCGTCGGACTCGGGCGCGATGTCTTCGGGCACCGCGTCCTGGGGTTCGCCCTCGTCGCTCGCGGGTGCGTCGTCGTCCCCGGCGGCGGCCGCAGGGGCCTCGGCGGTGTCCTCGGGCTCCGTGTCCCTGGGCTTCGCGTCGTCGGGCTTCGCGTCCTCGGGGGCTGTGTCGCCGTCCTCGGAGGCCGCCGGTTCGGCGTCGTCGTCCGCCTTCGGGTCCACGGCCTCTTCTGCGGCCCCGGGCTTCTCCTCGCCCTCGCTCTCACCGCTCGCGGGCGCGTCGTCGTCCCCGCCCGCACCGGCGGCCTTCGCCCCGTTGCGCGCGGCGGCGTCCTCCGCCGTGACGACCCAGGAGTCCACGGCGGCCCGCCGGACGTCGTCGTCGCCCCCGGAGCGGTCCGCGGGCTCGTCGGAGGCGTCGTCGTCCGCCTCCCCGGCCCCGTCGGCCGCTACGGGCTCAGGAGCCTCCTCCGTGCCCTCAGCCTCCGCCGAGGCGGCCTCCGGGGCGGCCCCGGCGCTTCCGTCGGCCTCGGAGTCCTCCTCGTCGCCCGTCACGGGGTTCCGTACGCCCTGCGCGTCCCGCGCATCCCGTACGTCCCGCACATCGCGCACCGAGAACACCTTGGTCGCCGTGTCCACGCCACCACCGCGCTTCGGCGCCGAGACGGTTTCCTGGGCGACGGCCAGCCGAGGGTCACGCACCTCGTTCCTGGCCTCCGGAACCGGACTCGCGCTCCCCGACGTCGGTTCTCCCGACGACTCGCGCTGCTTCGAACTGTCGGGGGACTCGCCCGCCACCGATGCCTCCTCCATGCGTCGCCGCGCGCCCTTCGCGCGCTGGACGAACCAACCGCTTACCACCGCCCGGACGCCGCATCCACACCGTTGTCCGAAGCAAGTACCAGTGTCCTGTGCGCGGGGCCTACCTCTGCGGAAGACGAGAACGACATACCTGCCGGTTCCCTTACGAACCGGTCACGCACCCTCGACAGACCATTGTGAGAGGGGTCACCCTGTCTTTCATCCACGCGGGGAGGCATGGATGGGCAGGAGCCGCAGAACGCTTCCGGAAGAGCTTCTGTTGCTGGCACTGGACCCGGCCACGGGTACCACTGCACAGCCGCAGTCGCTCGACCTTGGTCTGGCCGGAGCACAGCTAGTGGAGCTGGCATTGGCCGGACGGATAGCCCCGGACGGGGATCGTATCGCCGTGGTGGCACCACGGCCGACTGGAGATCCGACTTTGGACTGCGCGTTGGAGTTGCTGCGAAGGCGTGGCGCTCCCGTGCGGGCGGTTCACTGGATCGGCGGACCCCGGCTGGGGTTGCGCCAGACCTATCTCGCGCACCTGGAGCGCTGCGGCATGGTCGCCGCCGTGGCGGGCCAGATGTGCGGGGTGCTGCCGACGACCCGTTACCAGGCGACGGACACCGCCATCAGCCGGGAGATCCGGTCCCGGCTGGATTCCGCGATCCGCACCGGCGTACCGCCGGACCCGCGGACCGCGGCGCTCGCCGCACTGGCGCACGCGGTCGGCCTCGGCAAGCACCTGTATCCGGGCAACGAGGGACGCTCGTCGCGTTCCCGGCTGCGGGATCTGATCAGGCACGACCCCATGGGCGGCCTCGTGGCGCACGCCGTGATGGACGTCCAGAACGGCGCGGGCGCGCAGCCGCGCCGCAACCCGGTCGGTCCCGGAGCCGGACCCGGATCCGGAGTCGGACCCGGAGTCGGGTCGGGACTCGGATCCGGAGTCGGACCCGGAGGAAGGCCCGTGCAGGAACCGGCCCGTGGCGTCCCGATGCAGCCGCGCCGGGGTTCGATGGCACGAGCCGCGGTCCACTGAGCGCCGGGCGGCGCTCGGCAGGCCACCTCCGCGCAACCCGCAATCGTGCGGTCGCGCGGAGCGAGAACAGCCGCACCCGGGTCCCCGGACCCGGTGCGGGAGCCGCTGGTCCGAGCGGGGCGACGCAGCCGTAGGGATACGGTCTCCGTCGCCCCGCTCGACTGCGTGCGCCCGAGCGGTTCATGACGCGCCGTCCGGTGGATGGCGGCTGGCGACTGGTGGCCGGCGACTGGTGGGGGACGGCTCTGAACTGATGTGTGCCCACCGCATATCCACCGTTCGGCAGCGGTAGAAAGCACCTTGGTGGCAATCTGCTCAACAGCAGATACGCAAAGTGGAAGTAAGCAGGCCGGAGGTGCGCGTCCCGTGGCGTCCAATGTCAATCCCACCGTCAGACGACGCCGGTTGGGCCAGGAGTTGCGCAGGCTCCGGGAGCTCAGGGGCATGACGGCCGAAGAGGTCGCGGAGCGGCTGCTGGTGTCGCAGTCGAAGATCAGCCGGCTGGAGAACGGCCGGCGCAGCATCAGCCAGCGCGATGTGCGCGATCTGTGCGGGGTGTACGAGGTCGAGGACCAGCGGGTGGTCGACTCGCTGATGGAGATGGCCCGGGACTCGCGCCAGCAGGGCTGGTGGCACGCGTTCGGCGACATTCCGTACAGCGTGTACATCGGCCTGGAGACCGACGCCGAGTCGCTGCGCGTGTACGAGCCCCAGATCGTCACCGGGCTGCTCCAGACCCGGGCGTACGCGGAGGCGCTGGTGCAGGGCGCGCTTCCCGAGACGTCACCGGCGGACATCGAGAAGCGCGTCCAGGTCCGGATGCGCCGTCAGGAACGCATCGCCGCCGAGCCCAACCCGCTGCGGCTGTGGCTGGTGCTGGACGAGTCGGCGCTGCGCAGGGTGGTGGGCGACCGGACGGTCATGCGGGAGCAGCTCGAGTACCTGCTCGACATGACGCGGCTGCCCCATGTGACCGTGCAGGTGCTGCCGTTCGATGCGGGCGCGCATCCCGGGCTCAACGGCCAGTACGCCATCCTCGAGTTCGCGGACGCGGCCGACTCCAGCGTGGTCTATCTGGAGGGCGTCACGAGCGACCTGTACCTGGAGAAGGCGCACGATGTGCAGAAGTACGCGGTGATGTACGAGCACTTGCGCGCCCAGTCGCTGAGCGTGGACCAGTCCCGCCAGTACATCGCGGACGTGGCCAAGGAATACGCGCGCTGAGGCGTACGCCCGGCGCAACTGGTGTGTGCGGCGCGGATCTTACACTGCTGAAACCTGCAACCGTAAGACGCCGTTGGAATATGCCATCCGTACGAGTGAACGACTGGTCCAGGAGGGGTTGTTGGCGGGTAGCTTCGATCTGGCCAACCGGTCTGTGAGGCTGGCGTGAATCGCACCGCCACCGCATCCGTGCGGTGGCCCGGTGACAGAGCAACTCGTAACAGGAGTGAACATGGCAGTTCGGCAGGGCGCCACGGCGACGTGGACGAAGTCCTCCTACTCCGCAGGAAACGGCGCGTGCGTCGAGGTCAAGTCGCCCACCGCGACCCTCGCCGTCCGTGATTCCAAGGTCCACGCGGGCCCCGTCCTGTCCTTCCCCGCCGAGGCGTGGAGCGCCTTCGTGGCGTCGGTCAAGGCGTAGCGACACCTGGTAACACCCGTGCGCGAGCCCAAGCCTGAGCCCCTGCGTGAGTCCACGCGTGAGTCCATGCCTGAGCCTCTGCGTGAGTACGCGAGTACCTACGTGTGCACACCCCCGTACGACCCCGGAGCCCTCTCGACCAGTCCGCCGTCCTAGCCGAGAGGGCACCTCCCTGTTTCCGCTCCCGGTCGTCCGGTCGTCCGTCAGCCCAGCTGCGCCTCGACGGCGGAGACGATCTCGTCCGCCTCCGGCTCGGTCTGCGGGGAGAACCGTCCTACGACGCTCCCGTCCCGGCCGATGAGGAACTTCTCGAAGTTCCAGCGGATGTCACCGCTGTGCCCCTCGGCGTCGGCGAAGCCGGTCAGACGCTCGTAGAGCGCGTGCCGCCCCGCCCCGTTGACCTCGACCTTCTCGGTGAGCGGGAAGGTCACGCCGTACGTCGCGGAGCAGAACTCGGCGATCTCCTCGGCGCTGCCGGGCTCCTGCCCGAGGAACTGGTTGCAGGGCACCCCGAGCACGGTGAACCCCTGCCCCGCGTACCGCTCGTGGAGCCGCTCGAGCCCCGTGTACTGCGGGGTGAGCCCGCACTTGGAAGCCACGTTCACGATGAGTACGGCCTTGCCGGCGTACTGGGCGAGGTCCGCGGAGCCCCCGCGGAGGGCACCGATCTCGGTGTCGAGGACGGAACCGTGGTCGTCAGCAGTCGTCATGACCCGGATGCTAGCCCCGGTGACCGGCCGGCCCGCTGCAGGGGCGCTGAAGCGGGCCGGCGGCCGTCGCCCGGCTACTCGGCGGTGTCCGTGCCGTTCTTGCCTGCCTCGCCTGCCTCGCCTGCCTCGCCCGCCTCGCCTGCCTCGCCTGCCTCAAGCGTCTCGGCGTTCCGCGCGTCGCCCTCGCTCTTCTCGTTCTTCGCGATCTCCTGGTCCATGCGCTTGGTGGCACGGTCGAAGTAGCGGAGGAGCTCGACCGGGACCGGCATGACGAGCGTCGAGTTCTTCTCGGCCGCCACCTCGACCACGGTCTGGAGGAGCCGCAGCTGGAGGGCCTCGGGGGAGTCGGACATGATCCGGGAGGCGTTGGCGAGCTGCTGCGCGGCCTGGAACTCGCCGTCGGCGGTGATGACGCGGGCCCGCCGCTCCCGCTCGGCCTCGGCCTGCCGCGACATGGACCGCTTCAGCGACTCCGGCAGCTGGACGTCCTTGATCTCGACGCGGTCGATGTGGATGCCCCACTGGGCGGCGGGGCTGTCGATCATCAGGGCGAGCCCCTCGTGCAGCCGCTCCCGGTCGGAGAGGAGGTCGTCGAGATCGCTCTTGCCGATGATCGACCGGAGCGAGGACTGGGCGACCTGGCCGACGGCGAACATGTAGTCCTGCACCTCGATGGCGGCGCGCACGGGGTCGGTCACCCGGAAGTACACGACGGCGTCGACCTTGACGGAGACGTTGTCCCTCGTGATGCCTTCCTGGGTGGGCACCGGCATGGTGATCACCTGGACGTTCACCTTCCGCATGCGGTCGGCGACGGGGATGAGGAAGGTGATGCCGGGCTGGCGGTAGCTGGGCTGGGCCTTGCCCCAGCGGAACACGACGCCACGCTCGATCTGATTGATCACCCGAATCCCACTGCGCAGCACGAGCAGGGCCAGCACGGCCACACCTACGACTGCGATGACAGCGCCTTCCATGGCACTCCACTTCCCGTTCCTGAGAATGTCCTTCGGGGCAAAGGACGCGGTGTGGGGCAGGAACGATGCGCCATGGGTGTCAGGAATGCGTCAAGAAACCGGCGGGGTCCGGGGACGACGGGGCCCGGGGACGACGGGGGCCGGGGACGACGAGGGCCGGACAGGGAGAAGCGGGACCGCGACGTATGCGGTCCCGCTTCTCCCGTTCCGGCCGGGAGGACGACGTGTACTTACGCCCTGAACGCGTCGGGCTTGACCACGCACAGCGCCCAGATGATGAAGCCGGAGAGCGCGATCATCACGACCGACCAGACCGGGTAGTACGGCAGCGACAGGAAGTTGGCGATGATGACGAGCCCGGCGATGGCCACGCCGGCGACCCGCGCCCACATCGAGGCCTGGAACAGCCCGATGCTGACGATCACGGCGACCACACCCAGGGCGAGATGGACCCAGCCCCAGCCGGTGAGGTCGAACCGGAACACGTACGTGGGTGTCGTGACGAAGATGTCGTCCTGGGCGATGGCCATGATGCCCCGGAAGACGTCGAGCACGCCGACGAGGAAGAGCATCACGGCGGAGAAGGCTGTCAGGCCGGTGGCCCATCCCTGTCCCGCGGTGTGGACCGGCCGGGTGTGTGTCGCGGTCATCTTGCGCCTCGTTTCGTGTTCTCCGGATGATCAACGTCCGGACGTGGGGACGGCGGTGGAACCCGAGCGCCCCGCCGGACCCGGTCCGTGCCCGGACAGGACCATTTCCTTCGCCCTGCGGAACTCCTCGTCCGTGATGTCGCCACGGGCGCGGATCTCCGACAGCCGGGCGAGCTCGTCGACACTGCTGGTCGGGCTGCCGGTGGACGCGGTCTCCCTGATGTAGGCGTTGAAGTCCTCCTGCTGCGCCCGCGCCTGTTCGATCTCCCGGTGCCCCATGTCCTTGCCGCGGGCGATCAGGTAGACGAACACGCCCAGGAAGGGCAGGACGATGCAGAACGCGAGCCAGCCGGCCTTGCCCCAGCCGCCCAGCCGGTCGTCACGGAAGATGTCGACGACGACCCGGAAGAGCAGCACGAACCACATGACCCACAGGAAGAACCAGAGCATGGTCAGGAAGGCGCTCGCGAGCGGGAAGTCGTACGCCAGGTAGGTCTGCGAGTTCATGTCACTCCTCCGTCTCGGGCCCACGCCCGGCAGGGGTTCCGTGCCTCTTCAGCGTGCGTGCGCGAGCACCGGGTGACCTCACCCGGAGCGGGTGAGCGTGCGGCGGCGGCCCCGGCATCCCGCCGCCCGATCACCCATGCGGGTTGATCCGCCGTCCACCCGGCGGCGGTCGGCCGCGACCCGGGAAGACGGGGAGACAACGCCTTCTACGGCGCCCCACGGCCCCCAGAGCCCCTACACCTCCTACGAGCCCTGCACCTCGTACGGAGCCCTACGAGCCCGAAAGACACGGACGCCATGAGCGATCCCACGGATGCCCGGCCGGATCCCGCGCGGCCCGACCCGGACGCGTACCCGCCGGGACAGCCGGCCCGACCGAGCCGGCGGGCGACGGTCGCCGGTGCCGCCCGCGCCGTCGGCTTCTCCGCGGGCCTCCTCGTGGCGTACTACCTGCTGCCCCTGGACGACAAGACGTCGGCCGGTGCCTGGATCCTGCTCATCGGCGGCCTGCTGGCGGTGGTGCTGGTGTTCGGGGCGGAGATCAAGGTCGTCGTGGGCTCGCCGTACCCGCGGCTGAGGGCCGTGGAGGCGCTGTCCGTCACGCTCGTCCTGTTCCTGGTGATCTTCGCCGGTGTCTACCACGAACAGGACCGCACCACCCCGGGTTCCTTCAGCGAGCCGCTGACCAGGACGGACGCCCTCTACTTCACCCTGACCACGTTCGCCACCGTCGGCTTCGGCGACATCACCGCCCGCACCGAGGCGGCCCGGGTGATCGTGATGCTGCAGATGACGGGAGGGCTGCTGCTCGTCGGAGTCGCCGCCCGGGTGCTGCTGGCGGCGGTCGACGAGGGCCTGCGCCGCAGAACCGGAAAGCCGGAGGCCCGGACCGGCCCGGAGCCGGAACCGGAACCGGAGCCGGACGACCGGTGACGGAGCCACCGGCGGGCAGGTACACCGGTCCGTGCCGGCTCGCGACTCGCGCGGTTCTCTGTTCGGCCGTACGCGTCCCGGGTATGCCTTGCCGCATTGCCCGTGCGATGCGGAAGCCGAGGAAAGCCGAACGTGATGACAGACGCACCGGATACACATGATGCGCCAGGTGCGCATGAGGCCCCGGATGCTCCAGATGCCCACGGGGACTGCCCGTTCTGCGCCATCGTCGCCGGCCGGGCCCCCGCCACGGTCGTCCGGCGCTGGCCGGACGCCCTGGCCATCGTGCCGCTGTCGGCGGTGACGGCGGGGCACACCCTGGTCATCCCCGTGACCCATGTCGCCGATGTGGGAGTCGATCCGGCGGTGTCCGCGACCACGATGCGGCGCGCGGCCGAACTGGCGGCCGAACTCGGGGACTGCAACATCATCACCTCACGCGGCGAACTGGCCACCCAATCCGTGTTCCACCTGCATCTGCACGTTCTTCCGCGGCGCCGTGAGGACGGGCTCGCCCTGCCCTGGACGATCGGACCAGGTGATATGCGGCGAGGTGCCGTGGAGGAAATCGATGGCCATGGGTTTCGTGCCGACGCATGGTGTTTCGGCCATTCTTCGTTGGATAAGAAGTGAGTATGATTGTGGGGGCGCAGAGGCCTGATCGAGGCTTCTGTTGCTGAAGGGGGGATTGCGTGACACAAGCAATTTCTTTCGGCGTGGAGTTACGCAGGCGGCGCGTCGCCGCGGGCAAGTCGCTCCAGAGTCTTGCCGGGTCGATCAACTATTCGAAATCGCATGTGAGTAAGGTCGAACGCGGGGAAAAGAATCCCAGTTCGGATTTCGCTCGTGCGTGCGATCGCGTCCTGGACGCCGGCGGCGAACTGGAGGATCTGGTTCCGAGGAACGAGCCTCCCGGAACCGCCGCACCTGGTGTGCCGACGGAGTGGTCCATGCCGTGGGTGCTGCGGATGTCGGCCGACCGCGGCAACGACTTCGTGGCCTACGACGAGAAGGCGTTCGCCGACCCGTCGGTCACTCCCGGGATGATGTCCTGGCGGCTCGCCTCCGCACCGGCGTTCGACGGCGAGGCGCGGGAGGCGTTGACGCACCTGTCGTCCCTCTTCTCCGAGTGCCGCAACCTGGGACAGTCCTTCGGCCCCGCGGTCGTCACCCAGATCCTCGTCACCTCGATGAACGCGCTGCGCGGCATGGCCCGCTCCGCCGCGCGCGACGCCGACCGGGAAGCGGTCCTGCGGCTGGCCGCCCGGTACGCCGAGTACACCGGATGGATGACCCAGGAGGCCGGCGACGACACGGCCTCGCTCTGGTGGACCGACCGTGCGGTGGCCCTGGCCAGGGACGGCGGCGACGACGAGTTCGCGGCGTACACCCTGGTGCGGCGGGCCGATGTCGCGCTGTACCGGATGGACGGGCGGGCCACCGTGGAGTACGCGCGGGTCGCCGAGGAACAGTCGCGCGGCACCCGCATACGGGGTCTCGCCGCCCAGCGCCGGGCGCAGGGGCACGCCCTGCTGGGCGAGGACGCCGCGTGCTTCCGCGCCCTGGACCGGGCGGCCGACCTGATGACCCGCGCGGCAGAGGAGGGCGGGAAGGACAGGGAGGGGATGCCGTACGCCGGGGCGGAGCCGGTCATCGGCAGCAGGCATCTGGCCGGGCTCACCGACTTCGTCACCGGATGGTGCCTGCACGACCTCGGGCGTACGAGTGAGGCGGTGGGCCGTCTCGAAGGCGGTCTCGACGCCCTGCCGGCCGGCGCCCGCAGGGCCAGGGCCCGGTACGCCGCCCGCCTCGCCCTGGCCCTCGCCGACGCCGGGGAACTCAGGTCCGCCTGCTCCATCGTGGCGGCGGTGACCTCCTCGGTGTCGGTGGTCGACTCGGCCACCATCCGCGCCGACCTCCAACGGCTGGGCCGCCGGCTCCTCCGCTGGCCCCGCGACCCCGACGCCCGGCTCGCCGCCGCCCGTATCGCCGAGGTCCTGCACAGCGCGGGGCGCTGACCGGAGCGGCTCCGGGCGGCCGGGCGGGTGCTCCCGGGGCGTCGCCCGGCCAAGCCCTCCCCTCCGTCGGCCAGACCTTCCCGTCCGTAGGTCGGGCGGCGTCGGTTCGTCCGCCGAAGTCGGCACCCGTCCCCGTCCGTCCGTCCGTCGGCTTCGGCTGCCGCCTGGCCGGTTCCGGCCGGTTTCAGGCGGTTCCATCGTGCACCGGTCCGGGCGGTGACCGCGGTTTCCCGGTGGCGGCCGCAGCGGGGAAACGCCCCGCTGTCTGCCGTCCTGCTCCCCACCACCCCTGAAAGGGTGTTCCGTTTCCCTGGCAAAAGGGTCAGGGAAACGCGTTGACCTGCACTTCTCGTACTGAAAATCTCGCCAATACGGATACGTTCCCGGACCTCCCGGAAACGGTCCGCAAGCGCTCTGCGCACAACCCGTGAGGAGTCACCCTGTGACCGGAATCTTCATCAACTACAGGACGGGTGACGGGGGACAGGCTCCCGAACTCATTGACGAAAGGCTCGTGAAGGTGTTCGGCAAGGACAGGGTGTTCCGGGACCGCCGGAGCATGTCCGGCGGAACGGATTTCCCCGAGTTCCTGTACCGGGAACTGGTGTCCAGCACGGTTGTTCTCACCCTGATCGGTCCCCACTGGCTCGACATCCGCGACCAGAGGACCGGGGCTCGCCGGATCGACATGCCGCAGGACTACGTCCACAACGAGATCGCGACCGCGATCATGCTGAACAAGGTCGTCATCCCGGTGCTGCTCGACACGGGCCTCCCCCCGGCGGAGCAGCTCCCGCCGGCCATCGTCGGGCTCAACACCCGGCAGGCCCTGCATCTGCGCCTGGGGTACAGCCACCACGACCTCGACATCCTCGTCGGCGAACTCCGCAAGCACGTGCCCGAGAAGCGGAGCGAGAAGAAGACCGGGAAGAACCGCGGCGAGGACGGCGGTGTCGTCATCGGCTCCGGGAACAGCCGCTTCGACCGCTGCGCCGTCGGCTACGAGAACACGACGTACATCGAGCGCGCCGACCCCGCCGACCTCCGTGAGCCCGGCACGGACGTGGAGCGGCCGTCATGAGCGACCAGCCGGGGGAGGCCCCTGCGGCGGCCGCCTCCGAGGAACCGCCGCCGTCCGCCCCCACCGCGCCGGAGGCCCCCGCGTCCGGAGACGGACAGGGAGCCGCCACGCCGGGTGACGGCGCGCCGGTCACCGGCCCGCAGCCCGGACACGTACCGCCGCAGGAGCGGCACGGCGGACAGCCTGCGGCCGACGGCGCCCCCGCCCCCGGGGCCGGAACCCCCCGGACCGCCGCCCCGGGGAGCGCCCCCGCCCCCGAGCCGCAGGTCTCCTTCGAGGAGCAGAGCGCCGCCCGGGAGCGGTACAACCTCCTCAGGACGAGCCGCGGTGCCGTCAACCTCGGTGCCGGCGGACACAGCTACTACGTCGAGAACATGCACAGCGGCGACGGCGGCCCGCAGAAGTCCGAGGTCCAGGCCGTCCCCCTCCCCGAGGACGCCCCCACGGCGACCTACGCGCCGGTGTCCGGGCAGGACGAGATGGAGCGCGCTCTCGCCGAGCACCGCGTGATCGTGCTGAGCGGGGAGGAGGGCACCGGACGGCGCGCCACGGCGACGGCCCTCCTCACCCGGTGCAGCAGGCCCCACTACGCGGTCAGCGCCCTCTACCGCGAGGACGCGGACGTGCTCCAGGGCGTGTGCGAGCAGGCCGGGCGGCTGTTCGAGAGCGGTCACGGCTACCTGGTCGAGGCGGACGCCCGGCCCGTCACCGCGCGCACACTGGACCGGCTGGGGCGGCTGGCGGTCCAGTACGACGTCAACGTGGTGGTCACCGCCCGGCGGTCCGCTCTCGCCGATGTGACGGGTGACATCCATGTCGTCGAACACCCGGGGCCCGACCCCATGCAGGTGCTCGAAGCCCATCTCAGGGAGCAGGCCACCCGTCACCGGCTGTACTGCCGCCGGACCGAGGACGACGGCGGGCTGCCGTGCGACGCGGGCAGTGCGCGGCGGTTCATCGCCCGGGTGACCGGCAACGAACAGTTGCGGACCACCCTGGGGCTGGTCCGGTCGGTGACCGGAGTGGTCCAGCTGGCCCGCGCCCTCGCGGCGAACGTCCACGCCACGGACGAGGCCCTCTCGGACGTCATCGGCCGCTGGCGCGACTGGCTGCATCTGCTCGCCCGGGAGATGCTCGGCCTCGACGACGACGGGCGGGACGAGGACCGGACACCCGACCCGCACCACAAGGCGTTCCGGATCGCGTACGCGCTCTTCAACGGACACCCCCTGTCCGACGTCGTCGAGGCGGGCGAGCTGCTCAGCCGGATCTTCCTGCCGCACTTCGGGATCGCGGAGGACGAGCTCGTCCAGCACATGGCCGAGCAGAACATCGACCGGCTCGTACCGCAGGAGATGCGGGCCTCCGAGGCGACCGCGGCCGACGCCCGCAACACCGCCCGGCGCGCCCTGCTGGTGCACGAGGAACTGCTGCACAGCATGCTGGAGAGCACCTGGGACGCGTACAGCCGGCTGCGGGTGCCGTTCCTGGAATGGCTCGACCTCCTGGTCGGCGGGCGCGGTCCCGGACGGGAGCGGGTCAGGGTCCGGGTCGCCCAGCTCGTCGGCCTCCTGATGGAGCACGACTTCGACTTCATCTACCGGGAGTGCGTCGGTCCCTGGGCCAGATCCGACTCCGGGGTGCGGAGGCAGTGCGCCGCCCTGGCCCTCGAAATGGCCGCGGCCCAGGGCGGTACGGCGACGGCGGACCGGGTCGCCGCCCGGGTGCAGGACTGGGCCCGCAGCCCCGGCGCCGCCCTCCAGGACAGCGCGGCCCGCTCCTACGGCACGTCGCTCGGCCTGCGTGACGTACCGGCCACCCTCGCCGAGCTGGGCCGGCTCGGCCGGAAGCCCGAACTGGTGACGTCCAGCTCCATCGCCTTCTCCACGGCGTGGCTGTTCCTGGCCGGCCGGGTCGAGGAGGTGATGGCCGAACTCGGCCACTGGGCGAGCGCCCAGGACGAGTACCTTCCGCGGCACGCCGTCCGTACCCTCCTCGCGCTCGGCCGGTGCACGATCAGCGCGGACCGGACCGGCCGTCCCGCCCTCGCCGAACTCGCCCTGGACAACGACAAGAACGCCGAACTGCTCGTCACGTTCCTGAACCGTGCCCTGAGCACCACGGAGACGTCCACCCGCGCCTGGAACCTCCTGGCCCGCTGGCTGCCGGACGCGGACACCGAGGGCAACGAGGACCTCGCCGCGCTCTACGAGTCGCTCGCCCCGCGGATCTTCAAGGGCCGGCTGCTGAGGAACCGGACCCGGTTCCACGTGACCTGGGTCTGGCTGCCCCGCCACAAGAACTCCCGGACGCTGCGCCGCGTCCTGCGCGCACTCGACACCGACCCCGGCCCCGACCCCGGCGACCGCCCCGGCCCCGACAACCGTCCCGAATCCGACAGTTGATGAAAGGAAGCCCCGATGACGAACACCCGTAAGAAGGGACTGCTGGCCCGGTGGCGGGAGTGGTGGCGCGACCGCCGTGAGCGCCGCGCCCGGCTCCGGCCCGACGTCCCGGAACCGGCGGCCGAGTGGGTGTCGCCCGCGCTGGACACCGTGGAGTCCCCCCAGCCCGACGCGGACGCCGACGTGGCGCCCGGCGGCGAGGCGTTGCGGCTCGCGGCGCAGGGCGACATCTTCGAGTTCCAGGTGCTGCCCCACTTCCGCTGGCACAGCGGGAACATGACGGTCGAGCGGCTGCGCGAGCGGGCGGGCACGCTGACGGCGGCGGCCCGCGACGAACTCCTCAAGCGGGCCTGGGCGCTGGCCCGTACCTGCGACCCCAACGACCCGGTCAAGGCGGAGGAGTTGATCAACTCCGAGCTCTCCGACGGCTGGTGTTACTCGAACGACGGCGAGCTCGTCAAGTGCCGGCCCACGGTCCGGGTCCGTATCGACCCCGTCCTGCGCGACCGGATACGGCCCGCCCGGCTGGAGGAGCAGGGGCTCAGGGACGAACTGCGGCTGGGGCGGCTGAAGGCCGCGCACGCCAGGCTCCTGACCGAGGAATGGCTCCAGGTCATCGCGGACCTCGAACGCTCCGGCGAACTCACGCCGGTACAGCGCCAGTTCCTCGTCCCGATCGCCGCCTCGCTGGCCGACGGCGACTTCGCCGCCGCTTGCGACACGCTCCGCTCCGCGCGCCGTACGGGCGCCGTCGCGCTCGCCAACGTACTGAACCAGGCCACCAAGAACCACGAGCAGATCGGCCTCTTCGAGTTCGCCAACGCCTACGACAAGGCGCTGAACAGCTTCTCCCAGCAGATGGGACTCACCCCCTTCTCCTGGATCCTGGACGGACCGCCCCCGCCGGAGGACGACCGATGACAACGACACCTCCGCCCGGAACCGGCCCCGCCGCCCGGCCCACCCGGTCCGCCCCGTTCACGCGGGCCGCCTGGGTCGTCCGCTCCGCCTGGACCCACCGGTCCGACCGGGCCGTCCCGTCCGCCGAGACCGTCCGGTCCGATCAAGCCGCCCACTCCGTCCCGTCCGTCCCGTCCACTCCGCGGGTGTCCCGCCGGGTGCACCCGGTCCGGGCCGTCGGCACCGTGCTTCTCCTCCCCGCCCTCGTGGCCGGGCTGCTCACGGGCTGCGCCCCGGGCCCCGGCTCGCAGGCGCAGTGCGGCTGGATGCGGAAAGGGGCCGACAGCGCCTCGCCCGCGACGGAGGGCCAGACGGTGGTCCTCGTCGACGTCTCGTCCTCCGTACGCGGTTCCACCCCTGCGTCCGGCGGGGTCGACGACTCCGACGCCGTCGGACAGCGCCTCGGCACGTGGCTCGACGGCGTCGGGACGGTGTCCGTCGCCGCGTTCGGCGGGGACGCGCACGACCTGCGGTGGACCGCCCGGAACTGGGCCACCCGGCCGCCGCACGGCAACGAGGACAACTGGAAGCGCCGTACCGCGTCCGTACCCGGATGCGTGGCGACGGCGGTGGCCGGGGCCCAGGCGTCGGTGCCCGGCCGCGGCGGCAGCGACGTGCTGGGCGCTGTACGGGAGGCGAGCACCGTGCTCGCCGGCACCGAGGGCACCCGCAGACTGGTCGTGCTCACCGACGGCCTGCCCACGACGGGCTGCGCCGACCTGCGCGGGGCCGGGTTCGAGGAGAAGGCGGAGACCGACGCGATCGTCCAGCGCTGCCGCGACGAGAAGGAAGTGACGTCCCGGACCCTGCTGTCCGTGGAGACCGTGTTCGTGGGTCTCGGACGGACGGCACAGGATGCGCCGCAGGCCTCACCCGCGCAGTCGGAGTGGCTCGCCGGACTGTGGCAGGGACTGTGCGCCGCCGCCCACCCGGAACCGGCCCACGGTCCCGACTGCGCGCTGATCACCGTCGCGGCGACCCGGCAGTCCGGCGGCAAGGCGTCCCCGCGGCGACCGCACGACCCGGCCGTCGAGTTCCCGGAGCGCACCTACAGGCAGGCCGGTGCCAGAGCCCTGTTCGACCCGGACTCCGCCGTCCTGCGCCCCGCGGCACTTCCCCGGCTGACCAGGATCGCCGTCGATCTGCGAGGTCTGGACGGGGCCCGCGTCCGGGTCCTCGGCTACGTGGATCCACGTGGCGGCTCGGCCAACAACCGGAAGCTGTCGCAGGCGCGCGCGGACGCAGTCAAGAGCGAACTGGAACGGCTCGGCGTGCGGCGCGTGACGGCCGTCGGCAAGGGCGTGCCCGACGGGTGCCCCGGAGCCGCGGGCGACCTCGGTAAGGAACAGAAGCTGCAGTGCGACCGCCGGGTCGACATCGTGGTCGTCCGGTGAGGGAGAAGACGATGAGCACCACCGAGGTCGAGATCGAGACGAGTACCACCAAGGCCAGGAAGAACCGCGCGCCGCGCGTGCCCGACGGCGTGGTGCTGAGCGCGGCGCGGGACTGCCCGGGCGGGCGCGGACCGGACGGCGAGGCGGCGGAGACACCGCCGCCGGTCCGCCTCGTCGACCGCACCGACAGCCGCGAACGCGCCGTCCTCATGCGGGCGTTCAGCAACGCCAACACCCGTCTGACGGACGACCAGCCGGCCCTCGGCAAGGCCTGCGCGACGGTCGTCAGGTCCGCACAGCGCGTGGAACGCGGCATCGCGGCCGTCGACCGGTTCCGGCGCACCGAGGGCGTACTGCCCACCGCGCCCGACGGAGCACCGCCGGCCGCGCCGACCGCGCTGCGGAGGACCGCGCGCCCGGAGCCGGACTCCCGGACGCAGGACCGGACCACGGCAACGGCACACAACCCGCTGCGGGACACCCTCCTGTGGCGCCGGCTGGTCTGGCCCGTGACCGCCGCCGCGGCGGTCTTCGACGCGGCGTTCGTGGGCTCCGTGATCCAGCAGCTCCTGGAGGCGGAGAAGGACGAGGTGCAGTACTGGCTGGCGTACCTGCCCGGCCTCGCCACCGCGGTCTGCCTCCAGGCCGCGGGAGCCTTCCTCGCCGAGCGCACGGCCGCCGTACGGAAGGCCCGGGCTGCCGCTGCCACCGGCGACGGTGATGCCGACGGCACTGCTGCTGCGGCCGACCGCCGGGAAGCCCGGCGCCGGTGGCGTCCGCTGGTGGCCCCCTGGCTGTTCACCCTCGCCGTCCTCGGGCTGATAGCCGGACTGGGCGTCGTACGGGTGATGATGGCGGTGGAGTCCTCGGGCGACGCCTATCTGACGCGCTACCAGCCCGTCATCGTGCTGCTCCTGTTGCTGCTCAGCGTCGCCGCCGTGGCGGCGAAACTGCTGGCGTACGACCCGGAGGCGGCCGGGGCCGCCGCGGAGGACCGGCGCACGAAAAAAGCGGCGAAGGCGCGGAAGAAGCACAGGAAGGCCGCCGACGAACTGTCCGACGAGGCGAGGAAGGCACTCGTGGCCCATGTCGCGGCCTGGGACGCACTGAAGGCGGCCCTCGACGCGACGGAACAGGGCGCCCGCAGGCACGTGGAGGACGCGTCCACCGACCTCATGGAGGAACGCGCGCGCACGGGAACGGCGGGCACCTTCGACCTCCCGCTGCGCACGGTCACCTGGCCCCCGGAACGCACGGCCAAGACCCCGTGCGCCCACCGCCGGCTGCTCGCGCCGGTGCCACCCGAGGGAGGACCGGAGATCAGACTGGACCTGCTGACCGAGACGTGGGAGACCCTCACCGCCCACCACCCGGCCGGCCTCGACCGCCGCCTCCGTAAGGCCCTCGCCGACCTCGACCGCCCGCGGAACCCCCGGCCCGGGCAGCCCCGCGAGGCCGTGCCCGCACCGGAACCGCACCCGGAACCCCCACTCGACCCGGACCCGGACCCGGCGTCGGCGTCGGACCCGGACCCGTGGCAGTGGCCGGACGAGGAAGCCGCCGGATGAGCACCGTGCCCGCCCCGCAGGCCCCCGACGAGACGAGGATGAAGCACCTCGAACTCCTCCAGATCACCATCGGCCGGCTCGGCGCGAACTCCTTCCTGATCAAGGGATGGGCCATGACCGTCAGCGGAAGCCTGATCACCGTCGCGACGGGAGGCGCCGGATGGACCGTGGCGGTGATCGCCCTCATGATGACCTCGGGCCTCTGGCTGCTGGACGCCTACTACCTGGAACAGGAACGCCTGTTCCGCTCCCTCTACAACCGGTCCCTGACCTCCGACACCCCGCCGGTCCCGCCGTTCAGCATGGACGTGGAACGCTTCGCCCAACCCGTCCCCTGGCGCAGGGTCGCCCTGTCCCGCACGATGACCCTGTTCTACGGCACGTTCGCCCTGGTCGACCTGGCCGCGACAGCACTCCTCCTGACCGTCTCCTGACCGTCCCCTGGCCGGCCTGTCCGGGGTCGCCGCACGGCAGTCAGGATGCGTTCAGGGAGTCCGTGGCACGGTCGGGCCCCATGACACACGGAACATCACAGAGCACCTCACAGAGCCCCGCGCCGACAGCGCCCGGCGCCGGGGCGCCCTCGGGCCGCCGGCCGCGCCGGAACAAGGTGCCCGAGGTCACCCTCTACTTCTGGATCATCAAGGTGCTGTGCACGACCGTCGGGGAGACCGCGGCCGACCTGCTCAATGAGAAGGCCGGCCTCGGTCTGACCGGCGTGTCGCTGCTGATGAGCGCCCTCCTGGCCGTCGTCCTGGTCGTGCAGTTCCGCACCGGCGCCTACCGCGCGGGCGTCTACTGGACGGCCGTCGCCCTGATCAGCGTCGTGGGCACGCTGATCAGCGACAACCTCACCGACAACATGGGTGTCCCGCTGGAGACCAGCACCACCGTGTTCGCGGTCGTCCTCGCCGTCGTCTTCACGGTCTGGTACCGGCGTGAACGGACCCTGTCCATCCACCACATCGACACCACCGGCCGTGAGGCCTTCTACTGGCTCGCCGTCCTGTTCACCTTCGCCCTCGGCACCGCCGCCGGCGACCTGGTCTCCGAGCGCATGGACCTCGGCTACTGGCTCTCCGCGGTCCTGTTCGCCCTGGCCATCGCCGCCGTGGCCCTCGCCCACCGCACGCTCGGGCTGGACGCGGTGGGGAGCTTCTGGATCGCCTACATCCTCACCCGCCCGCTCGGCGCGTCCATCGGCGACTACCTCTCCCAGCCCACCGGGGACGGCGGCGTGGGCCTGGGCACCGTCGTCACCAGCGCGCTGTTCCTCACCGTCATCCTCGGCCTGGTGGTGTACCTGGCGGTGACCCGGAAGGACGTGGCGCCGGCCCAGGAGGCCGTACGGCACGCCGACTGACCGGACGCACGGCAGGCGTCCACAAGACCCGTTCCGGGGGCCGGTCACCCGGCGGGCAGGTCGGCCAGGAAACGCGCCCCGCCGGTGTACGAGGGATCGTGGGACACCTCGCCCCCGGTGGAACGGGCCAGCCGCCGCGCGAGCGGGAGTCCGAGACCCGCGCCGTCGTGTCCGTCCTCGGGGTCGGCCCTGCGGCCGGGCCGGAAGAGGTCCCCGGTGAACGACTCGGGCACGCCCGGACCGTCGTCGGTGACGCTGATCCGTATGCCGCCCGGCACCGGCCGCGCGGACACGGTGATCGTCGAGCGGGCGTAACGGCCCGCGTTGGCCAGCAGCGGGCTGACGATGCGTTCGAGGAGCGCGGGCACGACGCCCGCCTCCAGCTCCGGGTCCGTCACCTCGACGACGGCCTTGACCTGCTCGGGGGCCACGAGGGCGCCGACCAGCCGGCTCAGGGCCGGTGCGACGGCGGTGGCCCCGGGGGCGGTGGTGCCGGGGGTGGTGGTGCCGGGGGTGGTGCGGCCGGGGGCGGTACCGCTGCCGATGCCCGTGCTGCCGGAGGTCGCCTCGCCGGACGCCGCGGAGAGGTCCCGCACGCTCTCACGGGCGTCGCTCAGCAGGGTGTCGCAGATGGTGCGCATCGACCGGGCGGCCTCGTCGATCACCTCGTGGGTGGCGCGGGTCTCGGCGGCCGTACGGGGTCGGGCCCGCCACCAGTCCAGCTCGATGACGATCCGGGTGAGCGGTGTGCGCAGTTCGTGGGACAGCTCCCCGGTCAGCTGCCGCTCGTAGCGCAGCAGCGTCCGGATACGGTCCAGCAGTGCGTCCAGCGAGGTGCCGAGGCGGGCGAGTTCGGCGGGTTGGCCCGCCGTGCCGAAGCGTTCGTCGGAGCCGACGGCGCTCCACTGGGTGGCCTGGTCGGTCATGTCCCGCACCGGGCGCAGCGCCCGCCCGACGGCCAGCCGGGTCAGCCCGTACGTGCACGCGAGCATGACGGCGTCCAGGATCAGGGAGCCCAGCAGCAGCGTGTCCGCCGAACTCCGGTACGGGGCGAGGTTCACGGCCGTGACGACCGTGGCGGAGCCGGTGCGACCGGTCACGGGCCGGGAACACATCCGGACGAGGCGGGGGCTCCGGGCGGTCGCGCAGACCGTCCCTCCCCGCGCGGCCAGCCGGCCGGCGGTCCGGGTCAGGGCGCCGTCGGCCGTGGCGGACGGAGGCTTCTCCAGCAGACGCGGTCCGGCGTAGATCCACACGTTCGCGTCGAGGAGGCCGTCGCCGGCGGTCTCCACGACCCGTACCCGCGGGCCACGGGTGTCGACGGTCGTGGCGACGGCTGCCGCACGGTTGCGCAGCTCGTCGTCCGCCTGGTGCCGCAGATGCCGCTCCACCGCCACGTTGAACACCACGGTCAGCACGGTCATCAGCAGAGCGGCGGTGGTGAGGGCCACGAGGGAGAGCCGGCCGCGCAGCGTGCGCGGCGTCAGCCGACGCGGCAGTCCGTTCAGCAGCGGTCCCTTCAGCAGCAGTCTGTTCAGCGGCATTCTGTTCGGCGGCAGTCTGTTCGGCAGCGGTCCGTTCATGAGAGCCGGTGTCCGATCCCGCGTGCCGTGCGCAGGCTCAGGGCGCTGCCCGCCTCGCGCAGCTTGCGGCGCAGCCTGCTCAGGTACTGGTCGAGTGTGTTGTCACTGACGTGTGCCCCGTCCGGCCAGGCGGCCCTGACCAGGTCACGACGGCTCACGACGGCGCCGCCCGCGGCCACGAGGGTGGCCAGCAACCGGAACTCGGTCGGCGACAGCTCCACGGGGACGCCGCCCACGCTCACACTGTGCCGGGTGGCGTCCAGGACCAGGTCGCCGACCGTGGCCACGGCCCCCGGCGCGGCCGCTGAGCGTCTGATCGCGGCCCGCAGCCTGGCCACGAGTTCGGCGAGATGGAACGGCTTGGGCAGGTAGTCGTCGCCTCCCGCGGAGAACCCGGACAGCCGGTCGGTGAGACCATGACGGGCCGTCAGGAAGATGACGGGAGCGCCGAATCCGTTCCCGCGCATCGCCTGGCACACGTCCCGGCCGTCCGCGTCGGGCAGCCCGACGTCCAGGACGACCGCGCCGATGCCGTCGGCCGCCGCCAGCCGCAGGGCGGTGGCCCCGTCGGCGGCGGGGACAGGCTCGAAACCCTCCTCGGCCAGCCCGCGGCGCAGTACGTCCCGCAGCGCGTGGTCGTCCTCCACGACCAGGATCTTGTGACGCATGGTCCTCCAGCGGATCTTCGGCCGTACGGCTGACTACAGTGGTGTAGACGTCAACGGGACTCTAGTGCCTCCGGCCGGGGTGTCCGCTCCCCGCTGTCCTCCCGGGCGGCGGGAGCGGCTCGTATCATCTGCTCAACCGCCTTGACCAGGGCTTTCGTCGAGGTGTTCAGGTTGCTTTCAGGTTGACCGTGCCGTTGTGCAACTCATGCACCGGAAGCCCCAAAACAATGGCAAAGGCATCTGTGGCACCTGGGGTCCGCCGTGTCATCGTGCGCTCCATGACCACCGAGCGTCTCCTCGACGACCCCTCCTTCGCCCCCGTGCGCACCCTGGCGAACAAGGTGCCGGAAGCGACCGTCTGCTTCTGGATCATCAAGGTGCTCACCACCGGCATGGGCGAGACCGCGTCGGACCTCCTCGCCCGGGTCCTCGGCCCCGTACCGGCGGTCGGCCTCGGCGGTCTCGCGCTCGTGGCCTCCCTGGCCGTCCAGTTCGCCGTACGCCGGTACATCGCCTGGGTGTACTGGACCGCCGTCGTCATGGTCAGCGTGTTCGGCACCATGGCCGCCGACGTCCTGCACGTCGGCCTGGGCGTGCCCTACGCCGTCTCCGCGCCGTTCTTCCTCGTCGCGCTGACCGCGGTCTTCGCGCTCTGGTACGCCGTCGAGCGGACCCTGTCCGTCCACGGCATCCGCACCCGCCGCCGCGAGGCCTTCTACTGGGCGGCCGTCCTCGCCACCTTCGCCCTCGGCACCGCCGCCGGTGACCTCACCGCGACCACCGGCTTCGGCTACCTCGGCTCGGTGGCCCTCTTCGCCGCCGCGATCTGCGTACCCGCGATCGCCCACCGCCTGGGCGTGCTGGGCGCGGTGCTCGCGTTCTGGACGGCCTACGTGATCACCCGGCCCCTCGGTGCCTCCCTCGCCGACTGGATGGCGCTCGGCCACGCCCGCGGCGGCCTCGGCCTCGGGCTGGGGCCGGTCACCCTCGCCTGGACGGTCGCGATCGCGGGCTTCGTCGGCCGGCCGGGCGTCTCCCGCCGGGACGCGGCCGACGCCGCGACGGTCTGACACGACGGGTCACGCATGACCGGTGCGCACCACAGGTCCTGCGACATGTCCTGCTACACGTCCCGCGCAGTCCTACGACACGTAGGAGACCGCCGGGTAGCCTGTGCGCAAGGACGGCGGGAGAAGCGGCGAGAGCGGCGGGAAGGCGGACGGCCGGGTGGCGGACCGAGAGGACCATGAAGCCAGGGAAGTCCAGGAGGCCCAGGAGACCCAGGAGGCATCCGGCAGGCGGGCGCGCGGTGCACTGGAGAGCGACGTGCTCGCCGCCCTCTGGGCCGCCCCGGGCCCGCTGACCGCGAAGGACGTCCGGGAACGGCTGCCGGGCGACCTCGCCTACACGACCGTCCTGACCATCCTGTCCCGGCTGCACGACAAGGGCATGCTGGTACGGCACCGCGAGGGCCGCGGCTACGCCTACGAGCCGACCCGCGACGAGGCGTCGCACACCGCCCAGCGCATGCACTCCCTGCTGGAGGGCGGTTCCGACCGCGAGGCGGTGCTCACGCGTTTCGTCTCGGAGCTGTCCGCGCAGGACGAGCACCTCCTGCACCAGCTGCTGTCCGGGCACGGTGACGGCGACGCACCCGCCGAGAGCGAGCGCTCCCGCAGGAAGCGGTGACCCGGTGCTGGTCAGCGTCTACATCCCGTTCCTCGTCAGCGCCGCGCTCGCGGTGCTCGCACGCCCCGTGGCCCGCCGGCTGCCCCCGCGCCCGGCGGCCTGGGCACTGGCCTGTGCCGCGCTGGTGGCGGCGGCCGGATGGGCGGGGTCACTCGCCCTGCTGGCCTTCACCGGCGTGGCGCAGATCCCGGAGATCGCGGCGGAGGGTCGCTGGTCCGTGGCCGCGCTGCGCGCCGAGGACCCCGTCTACCTCCTCGTCGCGGCCGTCAGCGCCCTGGTGCTGGCCGCGGGTGCCGTCTCGCTGGGCACGGCCGCCGTCCGGCAGGGGCGGCACCTGGTCCGGGCCCGGCGGGAGTGCGCCGGGCTGCCCGGCGGGACGGAACTGGCCGTGGTCGACGACGACGTCCCGCTGGCCTTCGCGCTCCCCGGGAAGCCCGGGCGGATCGTGGTCTCCCGGGGGATGCTGCGCTGCCTGGACGACGACGGCCGCCAGGCCCTGCTTGCCCATGAACGGGCGCACCTGCGGGGACGGCACCACGTCTTCCAGACCCTGTGGCGGCTGACGGCCGCCCTGAACCCCTTGCTGCGGCCGGTCGCCGTCGCGGGCGGCTACGCCCTGGAGCGCTGGGCCGACGAGGAGGCCGCCGAGTGGGTCGGTGACCGCAAGGCCGTCGCCCACGCCGTCGGGCGCGCCGCCCTGGCGTCCGCCGGTGCCACCCGTCCCGCCGCGCTGGCCGTGACCGGCGGAGCGGTTCCCCAGCGCGTACGGGCCCTGCTGGCCCCGCCTCCGGGCCGCCGCAGCCTGCCCCTGCTGGCGGGTGGACTGCTGCTGGCCGTCTGCTGCGTGAGCCTGGTCAACGCCGCGTCCGACAGCGACCGGATGCTGGACACCGCGCAGTGGGCGCTGTGCGCGGCCCGCCCCGCGCCCGGGGCCGGTGCCGAGGCGGGGGCCGGTGCCGCCGCGCCGGCGCCGCCCGGCGGTCGCGGGCACCGGCCGGATGTCTGCTGCGCCGACCACGACCGTCCGCGACACGGGAAGCGACGCTCCTGACCGGTGCGGAACATGGCTTCCTGGTGTTCATCACGGGTCAGGCCGGCGTAGGACCTCCCGTCTTCTACGTCTTGTAGTAATTTTACCGACGCCCGCGGCGAGGAGTCCCCGCAGGTCGGCGCGCCGTTCGCGCCCCCTGCCCCGATGTGGCCGTCTCTTGAGTTCTACAACATGTAGTAGCTTCAGGTGTCGGCACCACCGCGGTCGAGTCGTGGCCCTGGTGTGCGCACAGGCGCACCCCTGGCCTGCCCGCGGTGCCGCCTGGCCCGGGGCGTGGCCCCGCCACACCCCGTAATCCGTCAGGAGGCTGAACGACCATGCCCCACGATGACGACCTGATGCCGGTGCCGGCACCCGGTCCCCTGCCGGCTCCCCCGTCGGTTTCCGCACGGGTTCCCGTGTCGCTTCCCGTGCCGGCGGCTTCGCCGTCCGCCGTGCCGCCGCCGCGGGGCGCGGACCGCGCCGTACGGATCGCGATCGTCTCCGCCGGTGTCGGCGCCGGACACGACGGGGCGGCCGCGGGGCTGGCGAGAAGACTGGCCGAGCAGGGATACCGGGTGGACCGGCACGACTTCCTCGATCTGCTGCCCGCTGGCGCGGGCCGGCTGCTGTGCGGTGCCTACCACCGCCTGCTGACCTGGCTGCCCGACGGCTACCAGCGCCTCTACGCGGCCACCGATGAGGCGTCACGCCCCGGCGTGGTCTGGCGGACGCTGTTCCGCGCCGCCGAGCGGCGCACGCTGCGGGCGCTCGCGCCGGACACGTGCGCGGTCGTCTCGACGTACCCCGGGGCGAGCCAGGTCCTCGGCGCGCTGCGCGGGCGCGGCCTGCTGACGGTTCCGGCCGTCACCTATCTGACCGACTTCTCCGTGCACGCCCTGTGGGTGGCTCCGGGGATCGACGCGCACCTGGCCGTGCACGCGGTGCCGGCGGCCCAGGCCCATGTACGGGGCGCGGCCGCCGTCAGTGTCGCGGGCCCCGTCACCGATCCGCGCTTCACGCCCGCCGCCGCCCGGCAACGGGCCGCCGCCCGCGACCGGTTCGCCCTGCCCGGGGAGACACCCCTGGCCCTCCTGGTGGCCGGCTCGTGGGGAGTCGGTCCGGTGCGGCGGGCCGCCGCCGAGATACGGGAGAGCGGGGCCGCGGTGCCCGTGGTGGTGTGCGGACGCAACGAGGCGCTCGCTCAGCGGCTGCGCCGGGACGGCGTCGGGCACGTCTTCGGCTGGGTGGACGACATGCCCGGCCTGATGCACGCCTGCGACGTCCTGGTCCAGAACGCGGGCGGACTGACCTCGCTGGAGGCGTTCGCCGCGGGCCTGCCGGTGGCCAGTTACCGCTGCATCCCCGGTCACGGCCGTACCAACGCCGCCGCCCTGGAGGAGGCGGGCCTGGCGTTCTGGATCCGCGACCCGGGGGACCTCGGCCCCGCGCTGGCCGGGCTCCTCCACGGCCCGCGCGGCCGCGCCCAGCGCACGGCGGGACTCACCCTGCACCGCACCGCCCCCGGACCGATACCCGCCATCACCGCCGCCCGAGCCCGAGTCCGCGCCACAGCCGGAACCGGGACCGGGACCGGCCAAGGGCCCGCACCCCAAGTCCGGCCCGTACCCGAAGCCCTGCCCACGTCGGTGCCGCCCGTGCCGCCCGTGCCGACGGCAACACGGTTCCGCGGCAGGCGGCGGCTCGCCCTGACGGCCGCGACCGTGACGGCCACCGTCTCGCTCGGCATCGCCGCCCCGCTCGCCCACGCCTACTCCGAGACGCCCGCCCGCTTCACGGCCGTCACCCACTACCTGGACGGAGACGGACGATGACCCCGGCCCGCCGCCTCGCCCGCACCACCGCGCTCGCCTCGGCCGTGGCCCTGCCCGCGCTCGCCGCCGTGCACGCCGCACCCGTGATCTCCACGCTCGGCCCGCTGCGCAACACGGTCATGCCCCGCCTCGCGGGCCGGGGCCGCCCGGACCACGTGGCCCTCACCTTCGACGACGGCCCCGACCACCTCTCCACCCCGCACTTCCTCGGCCTCCTCGACGCACGCGGGGTGCGCGCCACCTTCTTCCTGCTCGGCTCGATGCTGGTCCGCTCACCCGGCCTGGCGAAGGAGATGGCCGCGGCCGGGCACGAGATCGCCGTCCACGGCTGGCACCACCGCCCCCTCCTGCTGCGCGGCCCCCGGGCCACCTACGACGACCTCGCCCGGGCCCGCGACGCCGTGGCCGACGCCACCGGCAGCCCTCCCACGCTCTTCCGGCCGCCGTACGGGGTCATGACCACCGCCGCCCATCTCGCCTGCCGCCGCCTGGAACTGACCCCGGTGCTGTGGACCTGCTGGGGCGAGGACTGGCGGCGGCGGGCCACCGTCCGGTCCGTCCAGGACACCGTCCTGCGCGACCTGCGCGGCGGCGGCACCGTCCTGCTGCACGACTCCGACTGCACGTCCGCCACCGGCTCCTGGCGCACCACCCTCGGCGCGCTGCCCCGCATCCTCGACACCTGCGAGGCACACGGCTGGCGGACCGGCCCCCTGCGCGAGCACCGGCGACCGTAGATGACCGTGGTCGGCGCGTCGTTCCGCACACGGCGGAAAGCGAGCGGGGACCCGGCGAGCGGCCGAAAGGCCCTCCCGTCCGCCGGACGAAAGGGCCTCCGACCAGGTCGACCAGGCCGATCAGCTGACCAGGTGTTGCTCACCGGGCACGCGCGCGACAGTACCGCCGTCGAAGGCGTCCGGGTTCATCCGGCCACGCGCGATCCGCCGGGCACGCCTCAGTCGACGTGCACCGGACCGTCGCCCGGCTTCTCCTCCTTGCCGCTGGGCAGCTGGGGCAGGCCGTTGCTCTCGCTCGCGGCGGGGCGGTGGCCGTCGGAGTCGTGGCCGCTCAGGTTCTGCCGGACCGAGTCGAGGATCGTCAGACCCTGGGACACCAGGCCGGCGGCGATCTCGCCGAGGCCGTCCGCGCCGTTGAGGACGTTGACGTTGGCGCCGGCGAGGCCGCCGGCGGCTTCCTTGACGATCTGCGGGAGCTGGTCGATCAGCATCCGGTCGAGCGCGACCCGGTCGTACGAGGCAGCCGCCTCCGCCTGTATCTTCATCCGCTGCGCCTCGGCGGCCGCGAGGATCCTGACGCGCTCGGCCTCGGCCTCGGCGGGCTTCACGATCTCGGCGACCAACTGCTGCTGGCGCAGCTTGGCCTGGCGCAGGGCCAGCTCCGTCTGGGCGTCGAGCACCTCCTGCTGGGCGTGCGCCTGCGCCAGCGGTCCGGCCTGCGCGGCCTGCGCCTGCGCGCGGTCCACCTCGGCCGAGTACTCGGCCTTGACGACGGCGGTCTGCCGGGCGTACTCGGCCTGGTTGCGGGCCGCCGCCTGTTCCGCCTCGGCCGCGGCCTGGGTGGCCTGTGCCTGGGCGATCTGGGCCTGCCGCTGGATGGCCGCCTTGTGCGGCGCGGACATCGCGTCGATGTAGCCGGTGTCGCCGTCGTCGATCGACTGGATCTGCAGCGAGTCGACGATCAGGCCGATCTTCGCCATCTCGGTCTTGGAGGTGTCCAGGACCTCCGCGGCGAGCTTCTGCCGCTCGGTGACGATCTCCTCGACCGTCATCGAGCCGATGATGGCCCGCAGGTGCCCGGCGAAGATCCGGCCGGTGAGCACCGACATCTGCTCCTGGTCGGAGAGGAACCGCTGGCCCGCGTTGATGACGCTCTCGTGGTCGTTGCCGACCTTGAAGGCGATGACCGCGCGGACGTGCAACGCGATGCCCTGCCGGGTCACACAGGTCTCGGTGACCTCGGACTCGCACATGGACAGGGTGAGGAACCGGACCTTCCGGAAGATCGGCAGCACGAACTTGCCGTGCCCCGTGACCACTCGGAACGGCGCGCCCCCCAGTCCCCGCCTGCCTCCCGAGATCAACATCGCCTCGTCGGGAGCGGGTACGCGGTATCCGAACATGCATGTACTCCTCAGCCGGCGCCGGTGGTGTCCCCACCGAGCGCGTCCAATGGATCCACCCACTCGATGACGCCGACCTCGCGACATCCCCGTGATTCGATCACGAGCACGGTCGCGCCCACGGGCAGGGGATCGTCCGACCAGGCGAGGAAGGTCTCGGAGCCGCCTCTGACCCGCACCAGTACTTCACCCGGGCCTGTGGAACCACGAGTTCCGATCAGTACTTTCCCGGTGCGGCCGATCACGGCCTCGTCCTGCGGCATCACCGGCCGTCCTCCTCGTCCTGGCCCCATGAACCCGACGATAGGCCCAGTCCGGCCGAGACCCAACGGGCCGGAGGGCCCGGCCTGCGCCACCGGTGCGGAAGCGGAATCGGAATCTGATGCGAGGGCGGTGCATGGCCGCACCCGGTGACCGGCTCGGTCGCCTGACGTCGCTCCATGTGGCTTCGCCGATGGCGAGCAGGGTTTCGCGGCCGCTGTCGGTCTCGCCGTGGACCGGCTGGCATCCGGGCGGCAGGACGTACTCGGCCGGGGTCGTCCTGCCGGGGCCGTCCCGACGTGGGCGCCAGGCCCAGCGGCCGGCGAGCGACCGGCCCGTCTGATCCGTACGTGCGTGAACCCGAGGGGCCTGCCGTGCTCCATGAGCGGCAGACCCCTCCGGCAAGACCCGTGAACCGTCTCCGGGAACCTGTACGGCGACCGGTGCCGGTCACGTCAGTACAGGGCCTTGTAGCCCTGAGTGCCGGTGGCGATCCTCACCCGCGACGCGAACGACCCGTTGCCGTAGCCGCTCTGACGGTAGAGGTTGCCCGCGGTGTCCCGCGCGACGATGTCCGCCCTGCCGTCGCCGGTGATGTCACCCACGCCGACGACCGCGTTGTACGAGCCGCCCCAGCCGGTGAACAGCCGGACCCGGGACGCGAAGGTGCCCTTTCCGGTGCCGTAGTAGCGGTAGAGGTTGTCGGACCTGTCCTGGGCGATCAGGTCGCCGATGCCGTCGCCGTTGAGATCGCCGGCACCGACGACCTTCTTGTACGTCTTCCAGTCGGTGTACAGCCTCACGCGCGCGGACAGCTTTCCGGTGCTGGTGCTCTTGTACAGGTAGACCGCGCCGGTCGAGGCGTTGCGGGCGATCAGGTCGGGCCGTCCGTCGCCACTGATGTCACCGGGCGAGGTCAGCACGTTGTACTGGGTCCAGCCGCCGGCCCCGACCGTCGTGTACGGCGTGCTCGGCTTGAGCGCCGCGCCGCAGCCCGGCTTGTACAGGCGCAGGGCGCCGCTGCTCAGCCGCACCAGCACGTCGTTGCACCGGTCTCCGTTCAGGTCTCCGAACGGGATCGCGGTGATCGAGGCCGGCCAGCCCGAGCCCGTCGTCTTCGTCGAGAACGCCCCGCCGTCACCGCGGTGGAAGGCGAGCACGCCCGCGGAGGTGAGCGTGACGAGGTCACCGATGCCGTCGGACCCGACCTGGTCGCGCCGCACGGCGGCACCACCGGTCAGCTTCAGCGAGCCGGACGCCGTCGCCGACGCGCCCTGCCCGTCTGCGGGGGCCACCGTCAGAGTCCAGGTGTACGTGCCGTTCGGCACGTACGCGCCCGTCGACGTCCTGCCGTTCCAGGACGCCTGGACGGCGTCCTGGGCGGGACCGCTGGAGAGGGTGCGCACTGCCTTGCCGGTCGCCTTGTTCCTGAACACCAGGGTCCATGACGCCGCCGGCTTCGACAGCCACCACTTGCCGTCCCACGGGGCGGAGCTCAGCCCGCTGACCGAGGCGTCCGTCTCCGCCCCGAGGACCGCGATGTCCGTGGCCGTCGTACCGCTCCGCACGATGTGGACGTCCTGGGAGGCGGGGTCCGCATAACCGACCAGACCGGTGTACGGGTCGACGTCCCATTTCCCGCTCTTCGCGGCCAGCGGCCGGCTCACCGCGGACCCGCTGCTGACATCCGTGAGGGTCAGTGCCCCGGCCCCGGAGTCACGCGTGACCAGGAAACCGTCCCCGAGGCGGTGCTCTCCTGCGGCCGGAGCGGTGATGAGCGTCTTCTTGCGGGTGTCGTACACGAAGGCCTTCGACACGCTCCCCTGGGCAAGAGCGCACGAGCCGGACCAGTACACCCAGCGCCCCACCGCCTGGAGTTCCCCGGGGGTGCAGGTGCTGCCCGCCTGGAACGACGTGATCGCCTTGCCCGACGACACCTCCGTGGCCGTCACGCCACCGCCCGCGGACGACGTCCACAGCGTCTCCCCCCACAGGGCGGCGGGACCCGCGACGGCCGCGCCGGTGCGGGTGAGCACGGTCTTCCCCGTGTCCAGGTCCGTGACCGTCAGGCCGTATCCCGCGGACGTGTGTGCCCGCAGGCTCGCGTACCGCCCCTCGACGTCCACGAGTCCCTCGTCTTCCTGGAGGCCGGAGGCGAACAGGGTGCCGGGGAGGGACCGGCCCCGGTCCAGGACGCGGAGTTCCCCGTCCACGGTCCGGTAGACGGCCCGCCCGTCACCCGTACCCCGGAGGTCGGGGCAGCTTCCGTAGTCCCCGCCCATGACCCCGCACCTGCCGGTCGTCCCCCGGTCCGTGCGCGGGCCGGCCGTCAGGGCTCCCTCCGTGACCAGCGAACGGCCGTACAAGTGCGTCGCTCCGTCGCCGGACTCGAAGGTGGTCAGCTCACCGCCGCTCAGATCGAGCGACTCGATCCCCATCGGCACGGCCGGCAGGTCCACGACACGGTGTGTCCGGGGCAGACCGTCGGACCCCGCCTCGATCCTGGCGATGCCGTAGTCCACGGAGGACGTCCCGCCGGCGAGGAGCAGGCCGCCGTCGGGGGTGACGAGGGCTTCGGGGTCCGCCCGCTCGGCCAGGGGCAGTTCCGCGGAGCCGTCGAAGGGCAGCGCGGAGACATGCCAGACGGAGGAGTCGTCGCGCCGCGCGACGACCAGTGCGTCACCGACGACGCCGAGGACCTTGTGCGCGGAGTCGCGGGGGAACAGCACCTCGTGCGCGGGCGCGTCGTAGACGTCCTCGGTGTAGACCCGCACCCGGGCCGTGGTGTACCAGCTCGCCAGGTAATCGGGGCCCACCACGGAGTCCGTGTTCGCCACGTACGAGGGCAGGAGCGTGGCGGCGCCGGTCCCGGGATCCACCACCGCGTACCGGAGGACGCGGTCCGGGCCGTAGAAGCCGACGAGGATGCGGGACGCGGTCCCCGTGGGGGAGAAGGGGAAGACCGTTCCGTCCGGGAATCCGGTGACGGGCACCTGCACCGTGCCGCCGTTCCCGGCGTGCAGCAGGAACAACTGGTTCCGCTCGCCGCCCGCCGCAGCGCCGGCGCCGGTCAGGACGGTGTGTCCGTACGTCTGGAGGTAGCTCTGGTCCGCCGGGACGGTCACGGTCTCCGTCGTACCGGTTCCCATGTCCCGGAGCACGACCTGCCCGCCGCTGCCCTGGGAGGTGCGGAGGGCGACGACGTCCGAACCGGTGCCGTAGACCCCCGGCGTGCGCGGCCCGAGTCCCTCGCCTCCTGCCACCGGCTTCCGGCTGCCGTCGTAGCCGGTCCACCAGAGGCCGGAGCCCTCGGCGGCGGAACGGTACTCGAGGAAGCCGGAGGCCCCCGCACTCTGCAGATACGCCGTGCGCGGAGTCGTGCGCACGGCGGCCGGAACGACCAACTCCGTCGCGCCCTCCGCGTGTGCGGTCCCCACCAGCGGCACAGCGGACACGGAAAGCGCCAACCCGGTGACGGCGGCAAGGGAGCCCCGCACGAAAGCATGACGAGCCACTTGGTACCCCCTCCGCGGAGGGCCCCATCCCCCCGAACAAGTGCGCGGATTCTAGCAGTTGGGACACAGGCGGCTCATGGATCACAGCGCGCGGACGGCGGGCCGGGCCCGTACGTTCGCCGTCGTGCGGCCGAGGGCGTGGTTCCGGGCCGACCTGGGCTCCCAGGGGATCTGCCCTGCCGGGCAGGGGCCGGATGCCGGAAGGCCCTCTCCGGGCTTCGGGCTTCGGGCTCCGAGCCCCGCGGCATCCGTTGACAGCGTCGTGAGTCGGACGGCGCGACCAGCGGGCAGGATGGCCTCATGACAAAACCGTCCGTACGGTCGACCCGTCGTGCCTCCTCCGGCTCAGTGCTGTCGCTGTGGTCGCAGGACTCCGTGTTGTCGATCGGCTCGGTGGGATCGGTGCTGTCCGTGGGGTCCATCGGCTCGGCCCTGTCGGTCGGCTCGATCGGAAGTGCCCTGTCGGTCGGCTCGATCGGTTCGTCTCTGTCGCTGATCTCGACCGGGTCGTGGCTGAGTACAGGATCGTTGTTCTCCGCGCAGTCGCGGTGGTCGGTGCTGTCCTGGCGTTCCTCCCACGGTTTCCTGGCCGCGGGAGCGGTGGGGGCGGCGACCGCGGGCGCCCTGCTGGCGGCCCGGACGCTGTACAGGGACTCGCGGATGATGTCGGCGTGACCGGCGTGACCGGCGTGACCGGCGTGACCGGCGTGCTGGGCGGTCTCGGCGACGATGCGCGGCAGCACCCGGCGCGTCGACCACGGGACGTGGTGTGACATCAGCCCGGGACCCCGCGAGGGCTGAAGGCTGACAGGAAACGCACAGACGTGCGATCATCGCGCCGGTGCTCCCCCCATGGCCCGGCACCGACCCCCACGCTCCCCACGACCGAGAGCGATTCACCGATACCCATGCACCGGCGTTTCCACGCTGCCTGCGCCACGGCCGCCGCAATCGCCGCGGCCACCGCGGGACTTGCCTTACCGACCACTGCCCACGCCGCCACCACGTGCGCGGACGGGGTGTGGAAGGCCACCTACTACCCGAACACCTCTTTCAGCGGCACACCCAAGCTGACCACCTGTGACACCTCGATCAGCGAGGACTACGGCACCGGTGACCCGGCCGGGGTCACCCTGCCCGGCGACAACTTCACCGTCCGCTGGCAGACCGTCCGCAACTTCGGCTCCGGCGGGCCCTTCGGCTTCACCACCGCCGTCCGCGACGGCATCCGCGTCTACGTCGACGGCGTCCGCAAGGTCAACATCTGGACGAACGTCACCACGACTCAGACCAAGACCGTCAACCTCACCATCCCCGGCGGCAGCCACACCATCCGGGTCGACTTCGTCGCCTGGACCGGCTACGCCAACGTCAAGTTCGCCTACGCTCCACGGACTTCGGCGACCGTCGACACGGTCAAGCCGCTCGCCCCCACCGGCGTCTCGGCGGCCTACGACCCCACCACCCTCAAGGCCACCGTCCGCTGGGCGAAGAGCCCCGAGATGGACCTCGCCGGCTACCGCGTCTACCGGCGCCTCACCGGTGCCACCGCCTGGACCCGGACAGCCGCGCCCACCACGACGTCCTTCACCGACAACCCGCCCGCCACCGGCGCCGGTTACCAGTACGTCGTACGCGCCGTGGACAAGGCCGGCAACGAATCCGGCGCCTCACCCGTCCAGTCCGTCACCACCACCGACAGGACACCACCGCCCGTACCCACCGGGCTCACCGCAGCGGACGGCCCGTCGGGCATCGCCGTGGCCTGGCAGCCGGTCACGGGCGCCACGCGCTACTACGTCTACCGGGCGAGCCAGATCATGGACGACCCCTCGACCCCGGTCTACACCAAGGTCGCCACGGTCACCGCCGCCTCCTGGAACGACACCACCGCCCGGGAACAGCTCCACCACCTGTACCGCGTCTCGGCCGTGGACGCGGCAGGCAACGTGTCCGCCCGGTCGGCGGCCGACGGCGTCACCCGGGGCAACCACCCGCCGCTCCCACCGACCGGCCTCACGGCCTCGTCCGTGTCCGGCACCGGCATCGTGCTGAAGTGGAGCGCCTCGCCGAGCGAGGACGTCCACCGCTACAAGGTCTACCGAGACGGCCTCCTGGTGGAGGACAACGTGCGGACGGCCACGTACACCGACCCGTACGTGCTCCACGACACGAAGTACGACTACACGGTCACCGCGGTGGACGACCAGGTGAACGAGTCGGCGAAGTCCGTCACGGTCTCCGCCACAGCCCCGCGTGAAGGGCTCGCACCGGCTCCCGTCACGGGACTGAGCGCCACCCCGGAGGAGGACGGCGTCGCGATCAGGTGGCAGCCGAGCGGGAGCGAGGACGTCTGGAGCTACCAGGTCTACAAGGGCGAGTACGAGGCGGGCACCTGGACCTACCACCTGCTCCGGGAAGAGTGGTACAGCCCTGGTGACACCACCTCCTACTTCGACGAGACCCCCGCGGACGGCCAGACCGTGCGCTACGCCGTGGTCGCCGTCGACGAGTCGGGCAACTCACGGTTCGACACGGGTGAGCCCTTCTCCTTCGTCACCGTGACCGAACGCGACCTGGCCACCCCCACGATCCCGACGCCGCCCGGCACACCGTTGCAGCTCACCGCGAGGTCGATCAGCGAGGAATGGGCGGAGCTGACCTGGAGCTGCCGCGCCGAGGACTGCGCGGGCGCGACGGGATTTCACGTCTACCGCTGGGACGGGCACTTCTCGTCCTACGTGCGGCTGACGAGTGCTCCGCTGAGCGCGGACACCCGCTTCTACCAGGACACGGGTGCCCCTCGGGACATCGCGCATCACTACTGGGTCACCGCGGTCATGCCGGACGGCACCGAATCGGCCCCCGCCGCGGCCACGGACGCGGACAGCAACAGCTGAACCGTGCACCGGCCTGAAACGCCGAAGGGCCGGCTCAGGGAGAAAACCCGTCCCTGAGCCGGCCCTTCCGTCTGCACGCCCCGGCAGGATCCGAACCTGCGACACCCGCTTCAGGAGTTTCCTCTGGCTGTGGCGGCGGACGACGGGCAGGAGGACGTGACTGCGGTCGGCCGGCATCCCGGCGGCAGCACGTATTCCGCCCAGACCGTCTTGCCGGGGCCGTCCGGGCGCGGGCGCCAGGCCCAGCGGTCGGCGAGGTTCTCCACCAGCAGCAGGCCGCGGCCGGTGTCGCGGAGGTCCGCCGACGGCGCCGTCACGGCCGGTACGCCCTCGGCGCGGGTGTCGGTGACCTCGATCCGTACGGTCGCGGCCGTGGCGTCGAGGGCCAGCGCGAGGTGGAAGTCCCGGCCGGGGACCAGGCCGTGCCGGACGGCGTTGGCGGTCAGCTCACCGACGATCAGCGCCAGCGTGTGGTGCGCCTCGCAGTCGTATGGGATGCCCCACGCGTCGAGCCGCTGCCCGGCGAGATGCCGGGCGAGCCGCGCGCCGCGCGGGGTGGAGCTGAAGCGCATCCCGAAGCGACCGGTGGAGTCGGTGGGGAGAGTGATCTCACTGTTCACACCCCAACGGTCACGGACGTGGCTTAACGTGAACAAGTAGTGACACACCGTCGCGTACCGGTTGTACGCGGTGGCGCGGGAGGTGTACGGGGTGCGCCGCGTGACGGGTTCGGAGCGGGCGCGTTGAGCCGGGGAACCGGGCCGGGAAGGCGGTGGAGTTGATGGAATCGGTGGAGTCGGCGGAGCCGGAGGAGCAGGCCGAGGGCGTACGGGAGGACGCCGGGCCGAGGCCGGAGGACGAGCCGGGATCGGGCGTGGTGGCGGCGTTCGGACGGCAGTTGAAGCTGCTGCGCCTCCGGGCCGGCCTGGACCGGACGGAGTTCGGGAGACTCACGGGCTACGCGGCCCAGTCGATCGCATCGTTCGAGCAGGGACGGCGGATCCCCTCGCCGAGCTTCATCGACCGCGCGGACGAGGTGCTGGACGCGGGGGGCGTGCTGAAGGCGCTGAAGGAGGAGGTGGGGCGGGCCCGGTATCCGGCGTTCTTCCGGGACGCGGCGCGGTTGGAAGCGGGCGCCGTCGGCCTCTGCGTGTACGCGGCGCTTGCTGCGCCGGGCCTGTTGCAGACAGAGGAGTATGCGAGGGCTGTTTTCCGCATGCAGCGTCCGGTACTTGATGACGATGTCATTGAACATCGTCTGGCGGCCCGGATGGTGCGGCAGGAGATCTTCACCCGTCGGCAGTCCCCGCTGCTGAGCTTCATCATCGAGGAAGTGGTACTGCGAAAGCCGATTGGCGGATTCGCGGTACTCCGAGGCCAGTTGGAGCAGATCCTGCTCGTAGGGCAGAACCGCAACGTGGAGATCCAGGTGATGCCGACCGGGCGAGAAGACCATGCAGGGCTGGGCGGGCCCTTCAACCTGATCGATACTGCCGAAGGGCGGCGCATCGCGTACACCGAGGTGCAGGACGACAGCCGCCTCTACACCGGCGCCGGCAAGATCCGTGAGCTCGAAGCTCGATATGGCATTCTCCGGTCACAGGCACTCACCCCGTGTGAGTCGTTGACCTTCATCGAGGAACTGCTGGGAGAGACATGAGTGTTCAGCACACTGAGTCGATTGTGCCAGTATCGGCCTGGTTCACGAGCAGCTACAGCAGTGGCGGGGGCGGCGAATGCGTTGAGGTCGCAACCGCCATCGACGGCATACGAATCCGGGACTCGAAGGTCCGATCCGGCCCCGTCGTGACGGTCACCCCCGAGGCGTGGGTGGGACTTGTCCGGTTGGCCACCGACCGATCCGTCTGAGCCGTGCATTCGCACCCCCGTGGGGCCAGCCGCACAGGCGGCCGGCCCCACGTCTGGGGGCGCCCGTCACCCACACGTCACTCGGACACCGCCTACGCTGCTACGGTCGGTGCGGGGAACACCACCGAGCCGTCCTTCCTGCGGGCGATCTCTATCGCCACGTCCGTCGCGCGGTCGTTGACCATGACACCGTCGCCAAGCTGGTGAATGATGATCCGCCGCTTCAACGCAACAGCGAGGGAGACCAGTTCGAGGTGGGCACGGAACGTGCCGCCATGGTCGTCCACGCCGGGGAACGACTTGGTCAGCGTGCCGATCTCGACGGGCTTGCCGTCGGGCGGCTTGTCGAGTGCGCTCTGCCACCGGGCAAGGCGGCGGTCGGCCTTGCCCGGCGCCGTGTTGATGGCATGCACGGCCGAATCCAGTCTCAGCGAGACACCGAGCGTGCCCTGGTTGAGCAGAATCGCCGTGGCCTTGTTCGATGGCCTGCTGGCGCTTGCTGTCGGCATGCGCGCTCACTCCCACCGCCACGACCATGAGGACGAGCGGCGCGGCCACGGTGAGCGCCACGCTGCCGTCGGCCGCGACGCCCGCTGCTGTGCGCATCCCGTACCGGCTCGCTCCCGGGCGGCGGATCGTTCTGCTGACGGTGTTCCGCAAGACGAGGATGTGTGAGGCGGCGGAAGTCGAGCGAGCGCAGCAGGCCCAGAAGGTCTGCGAGTCCAAGCACGGCCGGGCCGAGCATACCTACGATCGGCGCAAGGAGAACTGATGAATCACAGCACATGGAGAACGCGCCGGGCCCGGCAGCTTGCGGGTGAGACGGTGGAGTACGACCAGGAGTATGTCGACGCACGGCTGGCCGGCGATCTCGGGCAGGCGGTCTACGACCGCCGGATCGAGCTCGGCCTGTCCCAGGCCGAACTGGCCGAGCGCGCGGGGATGACGCAGCCCCAAGTGTCCCGGATGGAGGCTAGCGACACCGTGCCCACGCTCCCGCTGCTGTGCCGCCTGGCCAAAGCCCTGGACGGAACCCTGAACCTGGCCATCGACGAGGGCGACTCCCACGTCACCTTCACCCCGCACGCCGCCTGAAACCGATCCCCGCTCTGCCTGTCGAGGACGTCGTCGACCTTAGTCAGTGTGTGTTGTAGATGCCCCACGGATGAGGTCGACTAGGCGAGCATGTCGGGTCAGCACTGTGCCGCCCGCAGAAGGGCCCTCCCGTCCGCTGGACGGAAGGGCCCCTAACCTGTTGTTCCTCTATGCCCCCGGCAGGATTCGAACCTGCGACACCCGCTTTAGGAGTTTTCCCTGGGCGCCGCTGTGACCTGCGGAAACGTAGCCTCCAGTGCGCCTGGGCTGGGAAATCACCCCTCCACGGTTTTTGCGAGTTCTCAGCCATTCCCGGCCTCATGTGTGCCGTATCCGTTCCGGCCAGTCACTTGGTTGGGGGCGGTACTCGCTGAGGAGGGTGACCAGGCGCACGCCGAAGAGCTGCGGCTGTCGCTCTGCGGCCAGGCATGACGCATGCCTCGCTCTCCTCCCAAGGCTGTGAGCGGGCAGGCGGAAACCCGTAACCTTGGATCAGCAGCACACAGGGCCTGATGCACGCGGAGGGGATGCCGATGACCACAGCTCCGAGCGGTGTGCCTCACCCGCCGCCCCCGTCGTCGCACCCGCTGCGGACCATCCGTGACATCCGGGAGTCCCTGCCTGAGGACCAGCGTCGGCACTTCGACGCGGAGCTTGCCGACACGGAGATTGAGGCCCTGCCCGAGATGTTGCACCGCTGGGTGACGCTGAGTAACGACGGCTTCGAGGAGTTCCTGCTCGCCCGACCTTTTGAGGGGCTGGAGTTCGGCGCCCGCTCCTACGACGAGCAGACGGACGCCGAGTGATCTACCTGTTCGACACCAATGTCGTCGCCGAGCTCGCTACCCGGGCGAAGCCCGACCCGCGCGTCCTGGCCTGGTTCCGGTCCACGGCCCGACCCAACCGCTTCCTGAGCGTGATCACCGTGGCCGAGATTGAGGTCGGCGTTGCCGCCGCCCCGGATCCCGTAAGGCAAGCTCGCTACGCACAAGCCCTCGCTGCGGTACGGCATGAATTCCGTGACCGCATCGCACCGATCGGCGAACCGGAAGCGGCCGCCTACCTCACCATCCACAAGACACTTAAAGCCGCCGGCACCAGCATCGACCCACCGGACGCCCTGATCGCCGCCACCGCCTTGGCCAACGGCTGGACGGTGGCCACACGCAACATCAAGCACATGGCCCGAACCGGGGCTCTGGTGGTCAATCCGTGGGAGCAGCAACTGTAGGTGGTCGCGGCGTCGGTGCCATATGTGTGCTGCAACCGCAGGGGGCCCTCCCGTCCGCTGGACGGAAGGGCCTCTGACCTGGTGTTTTGCTGTGCCCCCGGCAGGATTCGAACCTGCGACACCCGCTTTAGGAGAGCGGTGCTCTATCCCCTGAGCTACGAAGGCGGGGATCTGTCGGAAAACGTGTCTGAAATTCGCCCGAAGCTGGACGAATGTCGTTCTGCTGGATCCCGACAGGTCTGCGGCAGCGCGGCCTGCGAGGGCTGCACCACCGCCGCCAGTGTAGCGGGTGGCCTGGTGGTGGCAGGTGACTGTTGGACGGTGAGGCCGACTGCCCTGGTCGGGCAGGAGGTCGGGCAGGTGGGGCTCGGCCGCAACAGGGTCTTGGTCGGAGTGTTGAGGCCGAGCCCCGGCTGTGTGTCAGGCGGCGTGGCGTCCGGTGATGTGCGCGACGCAGCGGGCGACGGAGTTGCTCACCCAGGCGTAGCCGATGTAGATGAGGAGGGCCGCTATTGCGCCGTATGCGGGGACGCGCTTGTGTGGAAATGACTGGTCGAACGGGTGTGTCAATTTAACGGCTGATTTTGGTTGTTGAGGTGTCGGCTGTTGCTGGGGTTCAGACGTCCTTCGGAGGCGATCTGGAAGGCGTTCAGGGGCGCCTTCCGGCGTTTGGTCCACCGCTTGCGGCTCTTCCCCGTGGGGTCCGGGCTCATCAGTGCCGTGCAGACGCACTTGAGGGCGGCTGCCTCGTTGGGGAAGTGCCCGCGGGCCCGGACAGCCTTGGGTATCCGCGTGTTGACGGACTCGATCGCGTTCGTGCTGCCGATGGCCTTGCGGATCTCGACGTCGAAGGAGAGGAAGGGCACGAACCCGGCCCAGGCGTCCGGCCACGGCTTCGCGATCGCCGGGTACTTCTTGCCCCGCGCTTCCTGGAACTCCGGAAACCGTTCCGTGGACGCGTCCTCACCGGGGGCGGTGCCGGACGGTCTCCACGGCCTCGGGCAGGCCCCTGAGTCCGTCGCGGACCGGCATCAGCACGTCGTCCAGGCCGCGGTTCTTCAGCCCGGTGAACACGTGCAGCCAGTACTTGGCTCCCCCGCCGCCGTCGCCGGCCCAGATGCCGGGGATGTCGCGGGTGCCGTCCACGGTCACGGCCGTCACCCCGCAGATCGGACGGTTCGCGACCTGTCCGTCCCTGATCCTGACGTTGACGGCGTCCACGAACAGGACCGGGCAGACGCGGTCGAGCGGCCGGTTCCGTCATTGGGCCATGCCGTCCATCACCTTGTCGGTGATGGTGGAGGCGGTCTGCTCGGACACCTGTGCCCCGTACGCCTCGGCGGGATGAGCCGATGTCTCACCGCGGGTGAGGCCCTTCGCCGAGAGCGACAGCGCCATCTCGTCGACGCCGGTGGTGTTGCGGGGCACCCTCACCTCCACCGGCCGACGTCGGTGCTCCTCCCCGGCGGACGTCACCTTCATCAAGACGCGCAAGTCGAGGTCCGCGCGTACGAAGAACGTGGCTGCGTCGATGAAAGCGGAAGCCGACAGGTGTACCTGCCCGCAGCACGAACACTCTCCGTAACTGACGCACCTGCTTGGCGGGAGTGCGCAGGGTCGTGCGCACGCCGTGTCCGGTTCCACGGCTGGACCACGTAGTGCGTGGTCGGTCTTCCGCCGATCCTCCGGGCCTCCCGGGCGACGTCGGGACCGCTGTGCCGACGCGCTTCGCGGCGGACTTGCCGGTCGCTTATCGAAAACGTATAGTCGAAAACACGTTTTCGATACTGGCTGTCCGGACGGGCGGCCGGGGACCGGCGACTTGGACGGCGGGAGTCACTGATGAGCAAGCAGGCACCGGCCTCCAACCGGCGCAAGCGGCTGACGGAGGAGCGCGAGCGCGAGATCCTCGATGTCACCTTCGACCTGGTCGCCGAGGTCGGCTACGAGCAGGCGACCGTGGACGAGGTGGCCAGACGGACGAAAGCGAGCACGGCCACGCTGTACCGGCGGTGGGAGAACAAGCCCAGGCTCGTGATCACGGCGATGACGGCACGCAAGTATCCGACCCTGCCGCCCATCGACACGGGCGGCCTGCGCGACGACCTGGTGGCGCTGGCCCGCATGATGCCGACGCCGCACCCGCAGGGTGCCCCGACCCTGGGGATCTGGCAGGCGGTCGTGTCCGACCCGGCCCTCGCCCAGGCCCTGCGGGACGTCCTGTTCGCCCCCTACCTCGCCGCGCTGCGCACGATCCTGGCCCGGCACGTCGAGCGGGGAACGATCCGTGCCGCCAACCCGGCCCTGGCGCACGTCGAGATGTTCCTGATGGGCAGCGTTTTCGTGGAGAAGCTCTTCACCGGCACCGAGGCCGACGCCGACCAGCTCATCGCGGTCATGGACGCCCTGTTGCTGCCGGCGCTGACCAGTTAGTCGCAGTCGGCCCCCTCCTCGTCCGGACGGCGTCCGGCGGACCCGCCAGTACGCGTATCAAAAGACAAAGGAGCTTGGCCATGAGCAGCACGTCGACCGATACGTCGACCGATACCGTCCTGGTCACCGGAGGCTCCGGGTTCCTGGGCGGCCGTGTGATCGCCCAGGCGCTCGGTGAGGGATACCAGGTCCGCACCACGCTGCGGTCTCTCAGCCGAGAGGTGCAGGTCCGCAGGGACTTGGCGGCCATGGGCGTGGACGCGGGGGAGCGGCTCACGTTCGTGGTGGCGGACCTCACCGCGGACGCGGGATGGGCCGAGGCGGTGGCGGGCTGCCGCTACGTCCTGCACACCGCCTCCCCCTTCCCGGGCGGCGAGCCCGACCACGAGGACGACCTGATCGTTCCGGCCCGGGAAGGCACGCTGCGCGTGCTGCGCGCGGCCCGCGACGCAGGCGTCGAACGCGTGGTGGTCACCTCCTCGTTCGCCGCCGTCGGCTACGGCAGGGCCGCCACCGAACAGCCCTTCACCGAGGACGACTGGACCGACCCGGACAGCGACATCCCCGCCTACATCAGGTCCAAGGTGCTGGCCGAGCGGGCCGCCTGGGACTTCGTAGCGCGCGAGGGCAACGGCCTTCAGCTCACCACCGTCGCCCCGGTCGGCATCTTCGGCCCCGTCGTCGGAGGCGACCACTCCTCCTCGATCAGCATGATCACCGGCCTGTTCAGCGGCGCCATGCCGGGTACACCCCGCCTGTACTTCGCCGTCGTCGACGTCCGAGACGCCGCCGACCTGCACCTGAAGGCCATGACCGACCCCAGGGCCGCGGGCGAACGCTTCATCGCCGCCGCCGGCGACGCCGTCTCCCTGCACCGGATCGCGCTCGCCATCCGCGACCGGCTCGGCGATGCCGCCGGTGCCGTCCCGGCCATCGAACTCCCGGACGAGACGGTACGCCGGGCCGCCGAGGCCAACCCGGCGTTGAGGGGCCTGCTGCCCAACCTGGGTAAGGTCCGCCATGTCAGCAACAACAAGGCTCGTACCGTGCTCGGCTGGAGCCCCCGCAGCAGTGAGGACGCTGTCGCGGCCACCGCGGAGAGCCTCCTGGGACTCGGCCTTCTGCCCGCCGCGCATCCGGGATAGGCGCAAGCGCGCATGCGCGTTCCTGCCTGGTTCAGTACGTCAATGCGGTCGGCGTCCAGGGGACCGATCCGGGGCGCCGGGCGCCGTTCGCCCGCTAATCGCAAGTCATAGGGTCAGTACGACGCGTTCGTGCACCTGACCGCTCTCCAGCAGGCGGTGCGCCTCGCCGGCGTCCTGCATGCGCATGGTTGTGTATTCACGCAGCCGGAGCCGCCCCTGCGCCAGCATGGGCATGGTGTCCTCCAGCGCGTGTGGAGCCCGCTCCGGAGCAGGATGTGACAGCGTGACACCGAAGTCCGCCGCGGCGGGGTCGGACAAGGTGATGACCCGGTCGGCGGCTCCGGTCAACGCGATCGCGTCTGCCAGCACTCCCTTGCCGGACGCGTCGAACGCGTAGTCGACGGCCCCGACACTCCTGACCGCGTCGACCAGTTCGGCGCCGTAGCGTACGGGCGTGGCCCCCAGGGACGTGACCAGTGCGTCGTCCCGCGCGCCCACGGCACTCACCACCTTGATGCCCTGCGCGACAGCCAACTGCGTGGCGATCAGGCCGACGGCTCCGCCACCACCGAGCACCAACAGTGTGTCGCCCGTCTTCACCGCCAACTGCCGCAGAACCCCCGCTGCGGCCTCCGCCGAAGCCGGCAGGGAGGCCGCAGCCGCCCACGGAACGGACGGTGGCTTCTCGACCCACATCGAGGCAACCGCGTATTCGGCGTATCCACCAAGGTCGAAAAGCAGCGCTGCCACTTCGTCGCCGACCTGTGTTCCGTCCACTCCGGGCCCGACCGCGTCGACCGTGCCGGCCACCTCGAAGCCGAGTACGGCGTTTCGCTGGAGCGAAAAGGCCTTGAGACGGCCCGACCGCAGAGCGAGGTCGGTCGGGCCGATGCCCGCGGCTTTCACCTTCACCCTGATCTGCCCCTCGCCCGGCCGGGGAAGCGGGACATCAGTCCACCGCAACACATCAGGACCGCCGAAGTCGGTCAGCGTGATCGCTTTTGGCATGTTTCCTCCGTTGGGGAGCTCACGACCCTGTCCAGGGAAGGTCAGAGAGAGGACAGCAACATCGGCGGCCTCTCGGCAGAGAGATGTACATCCATGCCGTCCGACCCTGTTGCACCACTCGGCCAGACACCAATGGGCAGGCATGAGTTCATACCCATAGCACGGTGTAGGGGGCTCAAAGGGTTCAGCTCGGTGTGGTCCGCGCCGAGGAGGCCGAGGAGGGGGTACGCCGCGGCCATCGCGTGCGCTCGCGGGGGTGTCCCCGTACTGATGCCAGGCAGCCCGCCGACGCGCACTCCGCGCCCGACGTCGCGGAGCAGGCCCTTGGCTTGACCGTGTCGGGGATCTTGGGGCTCGCGCGGTCAACTGCCCGGGGGCCGCCAGGATTTCAGCCGAGGTAACCCGAACTGGTCGAGGTAGCTCTGGAAGGCAGTCGGTCGGCGGGGTGGGGGCTGTACACCCATGTCGGCGACGACTTCATGAACACTGCTCTGAGCAGGGCACTTGCGTTGGCATCTGCGCAAGGTGATGGCGGACCGCGGGATGTTCTCCACCACCGACCTCATCCCGCCGCTGGGCCGAACGCGGGATCGCGCTCTCAACAAGCCAGGTCTACCGGCTCGTTGTACGAGCGCGAGGCCCTCACCGTCGTCGTCACGGAGACCCGTCCTCTCGCAACCAGGCCGTGCCTGCTCCAGCCCGGCCCGGGGGGCGGGGGTCCAGGAGATCATCACGCACTGTGCCGGGCGTGGAACCGCCCGGCATCCCCCCTTGGAGTGCCGGGCGGGGGAGTCAGCGCACGAGACGGGCGTAGGCCCGCAGTTCCTCCGTGAAGATCTGGGGCTGCTCGAACGCGGCGAAGTGGCCGCCTGCGGGGATGTCGTTGTTGAAGTAGACGAGGTCCTTGTACGCCTTCTGCGCCCATACCTTCGGTGTGCGGACCAGTTCCGCGGGGAAGACGCTGAGGCCGACCGGCAGGTCGAGCACGGTCAGGCCGTGGCTGTTACGGGTGGCCTCCCAGTACAGCCGCGCCGAGGAAGTGGCCGTGTTCGTCAGCCAGTACAGGGTGATGTCGTCGAGCATGCGGTCGTAGCCGAGGACGCGTTCCGGGCGGTGGTCGCTGTCCGTCCAGTCCGTGAACTTCTCGAAGATCCACGCGGCCTGCCCCGTGGGTGAGTCGGCGAGGCCGTAGCCGATGGTCTGGGGGCGGGTGGCCTGTTCCCGGAAGTAGCCGGAGCCCTGCGTCTCGAAGACCTGCTGCTGGGCGATCGCGGCCTGTTCCTCCGGGGTGCTGTCGCCGAGGGCGGTGTTGCTCAGCAGGAACTCGGGCAGGTTGAGGTGCACGCCGAGCAGACCGGCCGGCCGCTGCTTGGCCATCTGCGTGGTGACGGCCGCTCCCCAGTCTCCGCCCTGGGCGATGTAGCGGCGGTAGCCCAGTCGCCGCATCAGCTCGATCCACGCGGAGGCGATGCGCCCGGGATCCCATCCGGTCCGCGTCGGCCGGTCGGAGAATCCGTACCCGGGCATCGAGGGGATGACGACGTGGAACGCGTCGCGGGGGCTGCCGCCGTACCGGGTGGGGTCGGTGAGGGGGCCGATCGTGTCGAGGAACTCGACGAAGGAGCCGGGCCAGCCGTGGTTGAGGATCACCGGCAGAGCATCGGGGTGCTTGGACCGGACGTGCAGGAAGTGGATCCCCATACCGTCGATCAGCGTGCGGTACTGGCCGGCCGCGTTCAGCCGCTTCTCCAGGTCACGCCAGTCGTACCGGGTGCGCCAGTGCTGGACGAGGGTGCGCAGCCGGCCGAGCTGGGCGCCCTGGGAGCCGTCCTCGACGGTCTCCGCCTCCGGCAGCCGGGCCGCGGCCAGCCGACGCCGCAGATCGTCGAGCGCGCTCTGCGGCACGCGGAGATGCATCGGGGTGATGTCCGGTCCGGCCGGCGGCAGTGTGAGATCTGCGACGGTTGCGGCCTGGGCCGTAGGGGCGCCGACGGTCAGGCCCGCCGACAACGCCGAGGCCGCTCCGGCGACGGCGGCCGAGCGCAGGAAGCCACGACGGGTGTTCGCCCGCGGCGCCTCCCCGGCGAGGGGAGGTTCGGCGGAACGCGAGTCTCTGAACAAGGATCCTCCGTAAGTCACTGGATGATGAGGGGACCGGGAACCGCCGTCATGGCGGCGTCGGCGCCGCTGCCGGCCAAAGGCGCCACGCGGTGAGGGTGGCGTGCAGTGGGGCTCGGCCGGAGGTTCAGAAGGTCCACGTGGAAACACGGTGCCGCGCTCCCGGATGGTTCACCGAGCCACGCACGGGCAGTCGGCTTGCCCATTCGCCCGGCTTCGACAGTTGGTGGGCACACGTTCGGGTCTGATTGAGCGTCTTTGCTGCTGAGCGAGTTGAGACTGGTCCAGACCGGTTGATAGTGCGGGCACGCGCATTCGCGGGGTTCGGCATCGGTGATCTCGGGA